>DOZU01000228.1 GCA_003517845.1 Clostridiales bacterium
CTCCGGGTCAACATCGCCGGCCCGGGCCGGCTGGTCGATAGCCGCAACATCACCGGCGTCGCCGGCTGGACGGCCACAAGCCGCATCACGCTGACCGGCGAAGGCTCTCTTCTCACTGCTGTATACTTCACCGTGCCCGCAGCCACCCGCATCACCCTCAACGGCGCACCGGCGACCCTGGCCGACCTGGCCAAGGACGATGTCGTGTACATCGCCACCCTGGGCGCCGCCACCGTCGATGCGACCCCCACCCTCTCCATCGCAGCCCACCGCATCCGGGTGGTCGGGGCGTTCGTGAGTCAGCGCTTCGTGTGGACGACGGCGTTGGCTGGCCGCGCGTTCATGACCCTCCGGCTGGCCGACGGAACGTTGCGCGAGTTGCGCTGGCATGACGCAGCACTGGCAGCGGAACCCGCTGCGCCCGCTGCGGGGTCGACCATCACTTACGCGCTGAACGCGGATGGGCATGCCCGGCTGCTGGTCGCGGCCGTACTGGCCACCAACATCGTGCGCGTGACCAGCGTCGCTACCGTGGGTGGCGCCCCTCCCAGCGTCACCTATGACATGAGGGGCACGGCCGTGACCCATGTGACGTACCTCGGCTTCCCGCACGGGCAGATCGGCAACATTGGCCGCATCACTGTCAATGCCGTCACCAACGAGGTCGATGCCTATGAGCAGCTGTACACCGCAGTTCCCACCACCAGGCGTGGCCGGGTCTTCTCGGTCGACGCCGCGGGCAACGTGATCGTCGTGCAGGTCTACGACATGACGCAGCTCGTCGAGATATACCACGTGACCCGCACCGACTTCGTGGCCTATGATCAGGGGGCGCTGTTCGCCATCGGCGCCTTCCGGCCTACGGCCAACTTCGCCATCGGCGACCGGGTCTACTTCGGTGTGGATACTGCTGGTCAGATCCAGGCCATCTTCCGCAAGCGCGATCAGACCACCTGGGCCGACTAGGGCTCAGGCGGCAGCAAGCGGTAGAGGTCGAGTTAGGGGAGGGGTGCGTGAGCGCCCCTCCCTATTTATGTCTCGCAGTAGGAGTGCAGATAGGCGCGATAGCATGATTTGAGGACTTTAGCCGCCCCTGGGCACCCTGCGCCGTGGCCGTCAGCGGGCTATCAGATCGGGTTCCGGTTGCGGCACTTCGCCCAGGAACACCCAGGCCCAAAGGCGGCGGGTTGGCGCGGGCAACTCGCGGCATCCCCGGTAATCGGTAAGGAATACCTCCCGCACTTGATCCCACCCGTAGTAGTCAAAAAGCCACTCTACCTGCTCCCAGGTCCCGTAGGCCAGGGCGGTGCGGATCACCAGCCCGGCCGCGCGATGAGCATCCATGCCCTCAAAATGGTAGTCATTGCACCACATGGGCGCGGTTCGCCCGCCTGCGGCAGGAGAACTCACCGGATCCGGCGAACCAGCGTCCTTGTCGCAGATAGGAGTCCCGATTGTTGCGATTAGCTTGCTCGAAGCCAGCCGGGAGGAAGGACGCTATGGCTCGGCGACGCGGCGGCAAGACAAAGGCGACTCATCCGGTGCCGGCCAACAGGCCGCGGCCCGTTGTGCCTTGCCCCGGTCAAGGAGGCGCCGCGCCACCGTTTTCCCTCCGCCTGCCCTCGCTGACCAGCGTCGTTTTTGCCTGGCCGTGGGCCGCCGCCCTCGTCCTGCTGGCCGTCTCGCCCTATCTCCGGGGACTCTACTTTCCGGCGGAGCATCTGAGCGCCGCCATCGTCCTCGCGCTGCTGTTCGGCGTTTGTTGGCTCACCCTGCCCGGACGGCCGGGCTTTCGGGCCGGCTGGTCGATGCTCGACTGGGCCGTCCTTTCCCTCGCCCTCGCCTACGCGGTCAGCCTGTTCGTGGCCGCCAACCCCCGGGAGGCCGTCGAGGAAGTCCTGAAGTTCTCAAGCTACTTTGCTCTATATTGGCTGGTATCACGCCTCGCCATTGGCGACCGCAGGCGCGAGGCTTGTATCTCTATCCTCCTGGCCGCCGGGCTGGGCGTGGCCCTGGTCGGTCTGGGCGCCTTCACCGGGGTGGCGGAGGTCTTAGGCGGTGTTATCGCCGGCCGACTTGCTTCTACCCTCCAGTATCCCAACACGACCGCAGCCTACCTGACCGCCTTGCTGGTGCTGCTGCTGGGCCGGTGGGAGCGCCGAGGCGATTCGCCCACGGGATTGCTCTTGGCCGGGGCCGGCTCCCTGCTGATCGCGGCGCTGGCCCTGACCCTGTCCCGCGGCGGATGGCTCGTGCTACCGCCGGCAGCCGCGGCACTGCTATGGGCCTTGCCTCCTGCCAGCCGACTGCGGGCCGCCGGTCGCCTGTTGCTCGTACTGGCGGTCGGCATCGCCGCCGCATCGCTCGTCGCCGGCGAAATGCGCGAAGGAAACGCGCTTTCGGCCTGGTTGTGGCTCGTAGCGGCCGCCCTCTCGGCGATGGCCGTGACCGGCATAGCAGGCCGCCTCCCGGCGGGGCCGCGCCTGCGGGCGAGGCTAGCCCTTCTTCTGGTGCCAGCCCTGGCGGCCGTGGGTGCCGGCATAGGCCTCTGGCCGCGGTGGCAGCCGTTTCTGGCTCTCGTTACCGCACGCTTCGACGGCCTGGCTGGCGATGCCAACCTGCTGCAGCGACTGGTGTATAACGCCGACGGGCTTGAGATACTGCTCGGTCGGCCGCTGCTGGGCGCCGGCGGCGGCGGCTGGCGCGCCCTGTACCACGGCTATCAATCCTACACTTACTTCACCGCTTATGCCCACAACTTCGTACTGGATCACGGGATAGCCACCGGTCTGGTGGGTCTGGCCGCCCTCGGCTTCCTCGTTGTCACCTTCGCCCGCGCCGCCATCCGGCTCTGCCGGGTCAACCCTGCCGGGCGGGTGCAGGTGGCAGCGCTATTCAGCGCCTGCGCCACCATCGGCCTGCACAGCCTGGTCGACTTCACCTTGGCCCTGCCGGCCATGGGACTGTTCCTGTTCAGCCTGGTGGGACTGGCCCGGAGTATGGAGTTGGAGCAGCCAGCGGGATCTGAGCGACGACCCCGCCATCCCCGAGTCGTAGCCCTCGGGGCGGCCGGCGCGCTGCTCATCGGGGTGACCGCCGCCTCGCTCCTGCAAGGCTTCTTCTGGGGGCAGCGGGGGATCGACCACCTCAAGGCCGCCCGCATGGAGGAGGCCCGCCATGCCTTCGAGCGGGCGCGGGCCGCCGATCCCCTTCAGGCTACTTTCGCCCTGGACTTGGCCAACTGCTATGAGACGCTCGGGGCCGAGCGGTCCGATGCCGCGATGATCGCCGAGGCTAAACGCCTGCTGCAAACGGGACTTCGACTCGACCGCTATAATCCGTTTTACCACCAGGTTTTTGGCTCCTTCCTCCTCCGGCGGGGCCATCTGGCTGAGGGGATGGCCTCGCTGGATCGGGCGGTCGAGCTGTCGCCGGCCATGGCGGCCAGCAGGGGCGCGCTGGCCCGGGCCCAGGTGTTGATGGGGCTTCACGATTCAGGGCGGGGCGATCGCCCCGCCGGGGTCGAGTGGGCGCAAAAGGCCCTGGAGCAGGTGGCTGCCGCGGAAACCACCCGGGCCCGCATCCCCGGCTTCGTCCCGGACGCGGTTCGCCACTGGGACCCATCGGTGTACCTGTCAGCAGGTCAGGCGTACTTGATTATCGGCGACTTCGAGGCTGGTCTCGACTGGCTCGGGCGAGTACCGGATGGCTCGGAACATCGGGGTGAGGCGCTGGTCTGGACGGGACTGGCGCGGGCCCTCAGCGGTCTGCCGGGAGCTGAGGAGTACGTCAATGCCGGGCTGGCCCTTGCCCCCCACTTGGCGCCGGACCTGAATCGATGGCTGGCCGCCCTGCAGGCTGCCGGCAGCCCCGGCAAGCCGTGAAGGGACCGTCGGCCACCCGCTCCGGCCGGGTAATGATGGCGATGGGCGGACGCCTCCGGCGGGCCGTGCGCCTCTCCTCTCTCCTGTTCCTGGCCGATCTCGCGAGCGTCGGGATCGGCTGGATGTTGGCGCTGTGGATCCGCTTCGAGGGCGCGGTGCCACCGTGGGCCGCGGCCTTGAGTTGGACTCTCATCCTCCCGGTCGTCCTCGTTCACGCCGTGAGCTATGCGGGCCTCGGTTTCTATCGCCGGCTATGGCAGTACGCCGACGCCCGGGATCTCGTACGCCTGGCGATCGGCCAGGCCGTGGCGACGGTCGGATCCTGGCTGGGGATCTACCACGGTTACCAGGTGGGCTATCCGAGGAGTGCCGTGGTCTTTAGCGGCTTACTGGCCCTGTTCCTCGTCGGGGGCGTCCGGGCGCTGGTGAAACTCGCCGCCTCCGGTTCACCCCGGCGTCGAGGGACGATGGGCAGCCGGGTGCTGGTGGTGGGGGCCGGCGAGGCGGGACGCCTGGTGGCCCGGGAACTCGGCCGCCATCCCGAACTGGGGTCGGCCGCCGTGGGCTTCGCCGACGACGACCCGCGCAAGCAAGGCATGATGGTCGGGGGTCTGCCGGTGTTGACCGACCGGACGCGGTTCGGCGAGGTGGTTGCGTCCCGGGAGATCGATCAGATCATCATCGCCATCCCGTCCGCCTCCCGTCAGACGATCAGCGAGTGGGTGAGGCTCAGCATCCGCACTCCCGCCCGGCTGATGATCTTGCCGGGCATGTTCGAGCTGCTCAACTCCCAGGTGGACCTGGCGCGGCTCCGCGAAGCCCGGGCGGAAGACCTGCTCGGGCGGGATCCGGCCGTCATCAACCTGGACCAGGCTGCCGCGTATCTCCGGGACCGAGTGGTGCTGGTGACCGGGGCGGGAGGCTCCATAGGTTCGGAGCTATGCCGCCAGATTGGCCGACTGGGACCGCGAAAGCTGGTGCTGCTCGGCAACGAAGAGAATCAATTACACGAGCTGGTGGCGGACCTGGACCTGGATTGCCCGGACTGCCCCCGGCAGACCGTGCTCGCGGACATCAGGGACCAGGCTCGCATCGGCCGGGTCCTGACCCACCATCGCCCCCACCTGGTCTTTCATGCCGCCGCCCACAAGCATGTGCCCCTGTTGGAGCTAGACCCCGAGGAGGCGGTGAAGAACAACCTGTTCGGGACCAGGAACGTCGCCCTGGCGGCCCTGGCGGCGGGTGTGGCCGACTTCGTATATGTCTCCTCGGACAAGGCGGTACGGCCCACCAGCGTCATGGGGGCGAGCAAGCGGGTGGGCGAACTGATCATCCAGAGCCTGAACCACGAGGGCAATACCACCTTCGTGGCGGTCCGGTTCGGTAACGTGCTGGGCAGCCGGGGCAGCGTGCTGCCCACCTTCCAGCGCCAGGTGGCCCGCGGTGGCCCGGTGACGGTGACCGATCCCGAGGCGACTCGTTACTTCATGACCGTGGAGGAGGCCTGCCAGCTCTTGCTCCAGGCCGCGGCCCTGGGCCGGGCGGGCCAGGTGCTGATCCTGGACATGGGCACCCCGGTCCGCATCTTGGACCTGGCCGAGAACGTCATCCGACTGGTGGGGAAGCAGCCCCACGTCGATGTGGCCATCCGGTTCGTGGGGCTGCGGCAAGGGGAGAAAGTCCACGAGGAACTGCTGACCGCCGGGGAGGAGGTCGGCGCTACTTCCCACGACCGCATCTTCGTTGCCCAGCAGGAGGCGCCGCCCTGGGCGGTCCTGGAACGGGAACTCGATCGGATGGAGGAGTACGTCCGGGTCCATGACGAACCCGCCCTCCGCGAGGCGTTATTCCGTCTAGC
>DOZU01000226.1:0-5546 GCA_003517845.1 Clostridiales bacterium
ATCCTGGGGACCATCAACCTCCTGAACGCCTGTGTCGAAGTCGGAGTCGAGAAAGTGGTATTCGCCGCTTCCGGCGGCACCGCTTACGGCGAGACCCGGGGCCCGGCCGCCGAAGACTCCCCCGTCCAGCCCCTGTCGCCGTACGGCATCGCCAAACTCGCCGGCGAATTCTATCTCCGCCACTTCCAGATTGAGCACGGGCTCGGCGGCGTGTCCCTCCGGCTGGCCAACGTCTACGGTCCCCGCCAGGACCCGGCGGGGGAAGCCGGCGTGGTGGCCATCTTCGCCCACCGCATGCTCGGCGGCGGACAGCCGGTGATCTTCGGCGACGGCGAGTGCGTCCGCGACTACGTGTACGTCGGCGACGTGGTGGAAGCCATCCTGCTCGCCCTCGCCCGCCCGGGCGGGGGGAGCTTCAACATCGGCAGCGGGCGGGGCACCACGGTCAACCAGCTCTTCCATGCCCTGGCGCGGGTGTGCCGGTTCTCCGGGCCGGCAACCTACGGTCCGCCGCGGCCCGGGGACCTCAGATACAGCGTCCTCGACGCCTCCCGGACCCGGCGCGAACTCGGGTGGTCCGCCTCGACGCCGCTGGAAGATGGCCTGGCGCTGACCGTCGCCGCTTTCCGCAAGGAGTGAGGAGGCCGGGCATGGCCGGAATCGGTCGGGCCCTGATGATGGTCGGCGCGGCCATCTTCCTGCTGGGCCTGGCCATGTTCCTGGGACTGGGCCGCCTGCCCGGCGACATCATCGTGCGGCGGGGCGGCTTTACCCTCTACCTCCCGCTGGCTTCAAGCCTGCTCCTGAGCATCGTCTCGAGCCTCCTGCTCTGGCTCTGGTTCCGCCGCTGACCGCCGGCGCTCAGCGGCGCCGCGCCTCCACGCCGGCGAGATCTTCCAGGGCCAGGATCAGGGCCTGGTTTCCCAGCCGACCCCCGTCGCACCGCCGCTGGACCGCGTTGAAGAGCTGATGGACCAGCGCCGTGCCGGGCAGACTGACCCCGAATTCGCCGGCCGCCTGCAGCACCAGCCGGAGGTCCTTCTGGTGCAGGTCGACCATGAAGCCGGGAGCGAAGTTGCCGTCGATTATCTTGGGGCCGAGATTGGACATGGACCAGGAGCCGGCGGCACCGCCGGAGATCGCCTTGAGCAGCGCTTCGAGATCAAGTCCCGCCCGTGCCCCCAGGATCAGGGCTTCCGCCACGGAGAGGATGGTCAGCGAGCAGGCGGCCTGGTTGCATAACTTGGCGATCTGGCCCGAGCCGGACTCCCCCATGTAGACGATGTTCTTGCCCATGGCCTGGAACACCGGCAGACACCGCCGGAAGACCTCCTCCGGGCCGCCCGCCATGATAGAAAGGGTGCCTTCGATGGCGCCCTTCTCGCCACCGCTCACCGGGGCGTCGAGCATGGCGATCCCGCGGTCCGCCAGGATTCTGGATATTTCCCGGGTTGTCGAGGGCGAGATCGTGCTCATGTCGATCACGACCGACTGCTCGCAAGCGCCGGCGGCAACGCCCTCTTCGCCCAGGATCACCTGCTTCACATCGGGGGTGTCGCTCACCATGGTTATGATGATCTCCGCCTTGCGGGCGACTTCAGCCGGCGAACATGCCGCTTCCGCGCCCATGTCCGTCAAGCAGGCCATCCGGGACCGGGTGCGGTTGCAGGCGATCACCGGGTACCCCGCCTTCAACAAGTTCCGCGCCATCGGCTGGCCCATGATGCCCAGCCCCACCACGCCTACTATCGGTTTCACTCGCGCCCGCCCTCCCCCGTCACTCGTCTTGCGGCGGAGTCGCCCGCTTCTTCATCAGGTTCTTCATGATCCTCAACTTGATGGGAGCGACTGCGATCGCCAGCACTACTATGAGGATCCATACCCAGGTAGGAACCGCCTCCATCTGTCTCACCCCCGTAGCGAAAGTCTCCGGCCCAAGAACCGGGCCGAGAGCGCGACCAACATCAGGCTGAGCGCCAGGTTGATGCCGCTCCAACGCAGGATCTGCGGCCAGCCGGCCGCATCGACCAGGGCGCCCCGATACGCGAGGAAGGTCCAGTAGGTAGGCGCGGGGTAGAGGATGAACTCCAGCCGGTCCGGCAGCACCAGCGTGACCAGCGGGACCATCAGGAAGAGCAGGTTGCCTACTTTCAAACCCGCGATGGCGGCGATCTGGTTGTCACTGATGGCCCCGACGTAGAAGCCGACCAGTGCGCCGGAGACGAAACCGCCCAGGGTGACCACGAGGACCTTCGCGGGGTCGAAAGGACCGGCGCCCATCAGGTACAGTGCCGTGAACACCATCAGCAAGGTGATCCCCAGCCCCAGCATACCCTTGCCTGCCAGATACTCCCAGCGGGTCAGCGGAGCCGCCGCGAGGCTGGTGATGCTCCCCGTCTCCTTGTCCTCGACGATATTTAGCGATACCAGGGTAGCCGCCAGGACCAGCGACATCATGGCGAACATGACGGCCACGACACCGGCCACCGGCGACCCGGTCCGGCCCAGGTCGCGGGAATGGATGGTGATGGCCCTTGGGCCCACGGCGCCGGCCAGGATGATCCCCGCGATGCTCTGTGTCCGCTCGCCCTCGTTCCCCTCGAGGATGAGCTGATACGCGCCGGCTTCCCTGACGACCCCCACGGCGGGGTCAAGCCGCAGGACCCTGCGGTTCAAGGCGTCGCGATCGGCGACGACCTCCACCACGGCGTACTCGCCCAGGCGGCCGATCAGGGCTTCACCGAGGTCGGGCGTAGCGACCAGCGTGACCGTCGCGCCCCCCACGGCGGGCACGAGCAGCCTGGCCAACAAGGCAAGTATGGGAGGGAAGACCAACACCCAGAGGATTATGGTGTCGCGTAGGCTGCTCGCGAAATCCCGCTTGATCATGGACCAGATGCGTCGCGGCTTCATACGTCCTTCACCACCAGTTGCCGGCGGAACGTCAGGATGGCCAGCGGCAGGACTACCGCCAGGGTCGCCAGCAATTGCAGCACCGCCCGGGCCATCACCCCTGGACTGCCGGTCGGGAAGTACGCCTCGCGGAGCGCGTACACCAGCGGGTAAGTCGGCAGCAGATCAATGAAGGGCAGCCGCACTCCCGGCTGGAAGTAGACGGCCGCAGGCAGCATGAGGACCAGCATAGTCAGGAAGTAGGTGACGTAGAACTGGCCGAGGTTCCTGAATAGATTGGCCAGCACCATGGCCGCCAGCGTCAAGGTCATCGAGCCGAGGAAGACCACGGCCAGGATGACGGGCCAGTTCGTCGCCGGACCGACGGTCAGCAGGGTCAGGACGGCGGCGGAGATCAGGGCCAGGATGCTCATGGTCAGGCTTCTGGCCAGCAGGTACTCGGCGGGGCCGCCCGGGGACACGCGATAGGCGCGTAGGGTCTGCTCGTCTTTTTCGCCGAACAGCAAGACTGCCGACAGCAGCATCCCGAGCATGGCGGCCTCGAACAGCACCAGCACCGGCACGAGGGACAGGTTGAACGCGGGTTGCTCGGCTCCCTCGCCCGGGCGAAGGATCGTGGCCGGAAATCCGGGAGGGGCTCCGCCCAGCATCGCCGTCACCTGGAAGCTGAGAGTCGCCTCGAGCAACCGCCGCAACCGCCTGCCTTCGAAGCCCTGGAAGGTCAACTCGAGCTTTTCGGGTATCTGATTGCCCGTCACCTTGACTCCGACCCGGTTGGCGTCCTGCAAGGCTGCGCCATAAGCCGTCTCGGTGTCGACCACTTTCGTCCGACCCGGCTGAGTCTCCCGGTACCAGTGGGCGATCGCGCCGGTGGTCGCCCGATCCCAGATCACCAGGTTGGGCTCGACCGCGAGATCCGCCGGTATGAAGAAGCGTACCAGCAAGGCGTACAGTACGGCCACCGCCACCACGATCGTGAGGTGGTGATGGCGCACGACCAGCTTGATGTCCTTGCCCATCAGGGCCGAGAAGCGGCGGAGCATCACCGTCACCCCCCGAGCCCGCGGCCGGCCAGCTTGATGAAGACCTCTTCCAGGGTAGCTTCCTGCGAGTGCAGGGTCTCCACCTGTCCTGCGGCCAGCAACCGCTGCAGTTCGACCCGATCTCCCTCCACCAGCGGCGACAGCACCTCCCGCTTCAAGCGGCCTTCGCTCCGGTGCTCGACCAGGATCACCTTCTGCCCGTACTTGAGTTTCAGTTCGCGTGGGCTGTCCACGGTCACGATCTTGCCCTCGTTGAGGAAGGCAACCCGATCGCACAGCGCATCGGCGACATGCATGTTGTTGGTGGTGAGGAAGACGGTGACGCCCCGCTCCCGCTCCTCCCGTACGATCTCCTTGATCGCCTGGGTGGTCGTCGGATCTACGCCGGCGGTGGGCTCGTCCACAAACCAGATGTCCGGCCGGTTCAGTAGCGAGCGGGCGAATACCAGCCGTTGTTGCATGCCCTTGGAGTAGGTCCCGACCCGGCGGTGGGCCGCCTCGGCCAGTCCCACCCGCCGCAGCAAGGCCATGGGATCGGCGGTCGGGACATCGTAAAGGCTGGCATGGAACGCGAGATTCTCCAGTCCGCTGAGCTTCCGGTAGGCATTGGGGTTCTCGAAGGAGACCCCGATCCGGTTGAACAGGCTGCGGGCCGGCCGGCGCATGTCCTGCCCGGCCACTGCCACTCGACCTGCCTGTACCGGCAGGAGGCCGGTCAGGATCTTCTGGGTGGTGGACTTCCCGGCCCCGTTGGGGCCGAGGAAGCCAAAGATCTCCCCTCTCTCGACCTCGAAGCTGACCCCGGCAATAGCGTAGCGCCCATTCCCGGTGTAGGAATGGAGAAGCTCTTCCACCTTGATCACCGGTTCTTTTCCCCTTTCTTTGGAGACCGTGGTCGGAGGCCGCGCTCCAGGACGTCTATCAACTCCGTGAACTCCGTTTCCGCCTGGTCCGGAGACAGCTTGCCGGCCGCCAGCTCCTGGCCGACACTCTCGCTCGCCGCCCAGATGAGGCGGGCCGCAGTGGATGGCTTGATCCGCGGATCGATCTCCCCCCGCCTCACGCCCTCCCGGGCCCACTCCTCGATGGTGCTCTCGCCCTTGATCCCGAGGTGGGCCATCACCTTCTCGCGCCACCCGGGATCCATGTCGAGCACGAAGCGGTTGCCGAGGGCGAGCAACCGCGGATCTTCGCGTGCCAGCCGAAACCCCCCGACGATGGCAGCCTTGAGGATGGCGAAGAAATCGGGGTCCGGTCCGAGGGCCTGGATCGCCTCACTGATGAAGGCTAGCTTCCGTTCCCCGGCAAGCCTGAAAAGGTAGCAGTAGAGGGCGAACTTGTCCTCGAAATACTGGTACATGGAGCCCTTGGCGATGCCCGCCTGGCGGGCAATGCGGGTGAGCGACGCTCGCCCGTAGCTGTCGGCGCTGAACTCGTCCAGGGCCGCGTCGATGATCCGCCGGCGCTTGGCTTCCGGCAAGTTCGAGAAGGTCTCCTTCGGCATGGCCCGCCTCCGACGACCGGCCGGTCACATGACTGCCCAGTCACATGCTAGCACTTCCGGCTTCAGAGGTCAAGGCACGTCTCTCG
>DOZU01000226.1:5877-11068 GCA_003517845.1 Clostridiales bacterium
GCACGTCTCTCGTCCTGAGAGCAGCTATCCTCCTTGAACCGTAAGCTGCTTGATGCGCTCGATGGCGCGCCTCAAGCTATCGGAAGCCTCAGATGCCACCTGAGGCCGCCACATCGCGCAGAAACCTGAACACATCGAGGAAGTTGGACTTCCCGGAGGCATTAGGGCCAACGAGAAAAGCTCGTTGCTGAAGCGGGACATCAATGCTCGCAAAGTTCTTCCAGTTTTCGAGGACGATCCTGGAGCAACGCATTTGAGTTGTCCGCCTTTGAGTCATGGCCCACCCTCGGTCATTAATTTTATCGTATAGCACAAGGAGTTGCAGCGCAACTTGCGATGCGGCTTGGCCCCACCGATGAAGCGCAGCGCCCTCCAGTGGCAGAGGAAGGCAGCCCGGAGGGCAGCCGGCCCCAGCGCACCCCGGAGACAAAATTGGCCGGTACTGGATCAATGAGGACATTCCCACGCTCGAAGTCGCGCTGTCCCAGCACACTAACTCGGACTACCTGAAGAAGCTGGGCGCCCTGACCGGACAGAAGTTGCCCACCAGGAAGGCGGATCTCGCCGCCGTCATCATCCGCCACCTCAGTGGGGAACGGCTTAATGCGACTCTCGTGCGAGAGGACGGCCGCGAGGGCGACGGGTTTGCGCTGATCGGACCCAAGCGCTTCGATGTACCCTGGAAGGACCTCGAACGGCAGGACCGGATCGCACCCGCGACCGGCGTCAAGGAACGCGGGCCGATGAGCCCTCACAAGCGGATGGAGTATGCTCTGGCCGACAGGCGGTCTCAGTTCCGCATCGCCGCCGAGGAAGGGGGGCACGGGGGAGAAGGCCAACCCGGCCCTCCGGCAGAAAACCATGGCGCACCGCCAAGCAGGGGCGGGTTCGGAACCCGCCCCTGCCGCCGGCGGAAAGGGCATCTGGCCGGCCTGCTTGCTCAGACCTTTCCCGAATCTGCAGCACTACCCGAGACTCTAACCTCCTTACCTGGCCTCACCACCCAATGCCGCTCTCGCAAGTGACCCTCGCCGCCACGGCAGGAGACGAAGGTGTATTGCCCGAATAATGCTGCAATCCAGCGGCGGGTTCGCCGGGAGGCGGGAGACTATGGCGCGATTGGTCCGAATCCTGATTGTTGGCGTGGTCGGCATCGCCGTGGTGCTGAGCGCAGCCATCGCCGGGGGATGGTGGTTCGCCCGCCGGAGCCTGCCCCGGTTGGCGGCGGAGGTGGAGACCGCCGTCAGCGCTCCCGTCACCGTCTATCGTGATGCCTATGGCGTGCCGCACATCCACGCCGAGAGCCTGGAGGACGCCGTCTTCGTTCAGGGCTACCTCCACGCCCAGGACCGCCTGTTTCAGATGGACCTGAACCGCCGGGCGGCCAGCGGCCGCCTGGCCGAGATCTTTGGCGCCGACTTCGTCGACACCGACCGCTTCCTCCGAGCAGTGGGCATGTTGCGGGCGGCCCGCGAGACCGAAGCCGCGCTCTCCGCCGAGCACCGGCGGGCCCTTGAGGCCTATGCCGCCGGCGTCAACGCCTTCATCGCCGCGCACCGCGGGCGCTTGCCCCTGGAGTTCACCCTGCTCGGCTACTCGCCCGACCCCTGGCAGCCCGTGGAATCGCTGGCCATCGGCAAGTACATGGCCTGGGATCTCGGCCGCAACATGACCACGGAGATCTTCTTCTGGCGGCTGGCGCAGCGCGTGGGCCCGGAGAAAGCCGCCACCCTGTTTCCGAACTATCCCGAGGATGCACCGGCCATCGTCGCCCGTCTGCGGGACCTCCCGCTTGATGCGGCACTGGCCGGAGGGCTGGCCCGACTGCAGGAGACGGTGGCAAAGGCCTCACTCGCCGGTTCCGACCGGTCCCTTGGATCGAACAACTGGGTGGTAGCCGGGGACAAGACCGCGTCCGGCCTGCCCATCCTGGCCAACGACATGCACCTGGGCATCCAGACCCCCAGCATCTGGTACCAGAACCACCTGGCGGTGGCGGGCCGGTTCGAGGTTACCGGCGTGATCTTCCCCGGCGTGCCCGGGGTCATCGTCGGCCACAACGGCCACATTGCCTGGGGGGTGACGAACGTGGGAGCCGACGTCCAGGATCTCTACCTGGAGCGACGGCACCCCGACGACCCGGCCCGCTTTGAGTATCAGGGGGAGTGGTACCAGGCGACGGTCGAGCGGCACCAGATCCGGGTCAAGGGCCAGGCCGACCCCGTGGCCTTCAGCGTCTACCTGACCCGTCATGGGCCGCTGGTCAGCGAGGTCGTAGACGGGCTGAACGTGCCGGCCAGCCTGCGCTGGACAGCTCACGGGCCGACGGGAGAGCTGGCAGCAGTGCTGGCGCTCGCCGAAGCGCGGGACTGGGACGACTTCCGCCGGGCACTCGCAACCTTCCTGGCGCCGGCCCAGAACTTCGTCTACGCCGACCGGGCAGGCAACATCGGCTACCGCGCCAACGGCCTCTTCCCCATCCGCCGGGCCGGTGACGGCCTGGTGCCCGTGCCCGGCTGGGACGATCGGTACGAGTGGGTGGGTTTCGTCCCGTTGGATGAGGTCCCCGAGCTATTCAACCCCGCAGAAGGCTTCATCGTGACCGCCAACCACCGCGTGGCCGGGCCGGACTACCCCTACTTCCTGTCCCGCCAGTGGGCGCCCCCTTACCGGGCCCAGGCCATCATCGAAGCCCTGGACGGCAGGCGGGGCTTGACCCTGGAGGACATGATCCCCATCCAGAACAGCGCGGTCAACCTGCAAGCCCGGCGGCTGGGACCGATCCTGTTGCGGGAGCTTGCGGGGGCCGATCTGGACGCCACCGGGCGAGCGGCACGGGAGGTGCTCGGGCGCTGGCTGGAAGACCCCCGGGATGACCCTGGCGAAGCCGGGCCGGCGATCTTCCACACCCTCTATATCAAGATGCTGGAGGCCGCCTTCCGCGACGAGCTGGGCGAGGACCTGTACGCCTCCTTCGTACGCCACGGCGATGCGATCAACACCCTGGACCGGATGCTCCACGAAGGCCGTTCCGAGTGGTTCGGGACTGCCGGCCAGCTGGTACGGGCCGGCTTCGACGCGGCGCTGGCGGAGCTGAACGCGGTCATGGGGGACGATCCCGCCCGCTGGACCTGGGGGCATATCCACACCGTGACCTTCGAGCATCCGCTAGGTCGCCAGCGGCCGCTGCATCTGCTCTTCGACCGCGGTCCTTACCCCCAGGGCGGCAGCCACGTCACTCCCGTGGCCACGGCCTTCAGCCTGGTCCGCCCGTTCCGGATCGCCTCCGCCGCGCCGTGGCGCTTTCTGGTGGACCTTGCAGACCTGCGAGGGCTGGATGTGGCCGCCATCGGTGTGTCCGGTCATCCGCTCAGCGCGCACTATGATGACCAGATGGCGCTTTGGCTCGAGGGCGCCTACAAACCCCTGCTCTACGGCGAGCAGGTGAGGGAAGGCGCGGCCACCGTCACCGTGTTCCGGCCGCGTTAGGTCGGACGCCCCGACCGGCCCCACGAGCCTCTTGCCGACCTCCCGGTCCGCGTCTTCAAGCCGGTGTGGGCCGGGAGGAAGAGGCTAGCCCATCCCGAGGACTTGCTCGGGATGTCGCGCTATGGTACCAGTCCCCGCTCCCCCGCTCCAGCAGCGCCATCGCCTCTTTGGTGGTGCACGCCCGGATTAGCCTCCGCACCTTCGCCGTGTGCAGATCCTTTGAAGGACTGGAGCAGGACATCGAGAAGCCATTCTCCGCCTGGGAACTTGCGGGCCAACACCTCCGTCGCTTCCGCCAGCAGGTAATCGGTAAGCACCAGGGTGTGGCACCTTCGAATGACCTCCAACAACCGCCGCTCGGGCCCACCGAGAACCATGCCGGAGATCAGCACGTTGGTATCCACCATCACCCGCACCGGCTATTCTCCGTAAAACCTCTTGAGCAACTGCTCCCGCACGACCGCAACCTCCCGCTCCATATCCTCCCTGGAATATCCCTTTTCGCGAGTTTCGGCCTCCAGCGCACCCAGCAGGCTCCCCAGGGGAGAAGCCGGCTCAAAGACCACCCTGCCGCCACTCGCGTATACCCGAAGTCTGGTTTCAGGCGTAAGGCCCAAAGCGTCCCTGATGCGTTTTGGGGATGGTCACCTGACCACGAAGGGTCGGAGATACGAGTTCCATGGAGGGCACTCTCCCTACTCCAATATTCTGCAGATAGTCCAGCATGAATTCTTGCCGTAAGCAATGATCCCGCTCCGAGGGGGGGCCTGCAGCGGCGGCCGTACTCGTCAAACTCCAGTGTGTGCTGGCACGGGAGAAGTTCAGTTTTGACCATCCGGGTCAAGGTCTGGTCGCTGGGCCTGGCCTATCTCTTCTTGGGGCTGACGGCGGCTTCCGGGTTCCACCAGGTCCGGGTCCGCCTGCGACCGCCTGCCGGAGGCTCGCCGTTCCCGCAAACTGCCGCGCCGCTCGCGTCCGAAGGAAGGCGGCGAGTCGCGTAGAATTCACTAGCAGTGACCCGACGAACAAAGCCCACCGGTGTCCAGCAGACCGGGACAACTGAAGTTTGAGGTCATTCCGGCGAAGGAGATACCTCGGTGGCTGAGTCGTCCCGCAAGACGACTACGGAGGGAAGCAGGGCACTGGCCAAGCTCGAACTCGAACGGGCGGAAGGCACCGCCAGGCCGCGCCCTCCCGTCAAATGGGCAGGCGGCAAGCGCTGGCTACTGCCGTGTCTGGCTCCACTATGGGCCGACCATGGTCGGCGGCGCCTGGTAGAGCCGTTTTGTGGAGGGCTGGCGGTGGCGCTTGGACTTGCTCCCAAGCGCGCTCTCCTGAACGACGTCAATCCTCACCTGATGAATTTCCTGACCTGGCTCCGCACGGGGCTGGATATCGATCTGGAGATGGCGAACGACAGGAGCCTGTACTATGCCCACCGGGCGCGGTTCAACGAGTTGGTGGCTCAAGGGCTCTCCCACGATCGAGAAGCCGCCGCGCTGTTCTACTACCTCAACCGAACCGGGTACAACGGATTGTGCCGGTTCAACAAGAGCGGTCAGTTCAATGTGCCCTTCGGGCGGTACACGGCCATCAACTACACGACCGATTTCTCCGCTTACCGGGCCATCCTTGCGGAGTGGGACTTCGCTTGCGGGGATTTTGAGGACGTTCACATGGTGGATGACGACTTCGTATATGC
>DOZU01000220.1 GCA_003517845.1 Clostridiales bacterium
GGGGCACGCGAACGTAGGGGCGGGGCCGTGCCCAGAAGACGACCACAACGATCGTTGCAACAGGAAAGCAGTTGGCGGCAAGCGAATCCTGCTGCATTCCCATCAACGTCAACCCGTGGACAGGTGAGCACGACTGCGATGATCGCCCTTCACGCCGCATTGTCCGGGGATGGACTGCTCCTCTGGGGCGAGACGGCCGACGGTACCATAGCCGATGCCTCACAGCTGCTCTCCGGGCTTGAACTCGTGGCGACCCCCCTCCCGCTCCGCTCCGGGCGGGTTCGTAAGGCGAAGGCCTGGCTGCCCACAAGCGGCGGCCGGCCGGTGCTGTCGCTCGGTCTCCAGGGACCGGCACCGCGGGCCAAGATCAAGCTCGCTCCCCATTCCGTGAGCGCGTATTCGCTTGCTGCCGGAGAAGCCGTGGAGTTCCTCTCCGTCGGGATGAGGGGGCCAGCCTGCGCCCCTGCCCCCGGCGTGGGACCGGATCTCGCCTACTGGAAGAAAGCCATCCGCTTTGCGGCGTCCCTGGTTGTCAGACAGCGCTATCTTCCCAGTTTGGTAGGCGGCAAGGACAGCTGGCACGCCGTGTGGTCGCCGGTCATAAGCGGAGATGATGTCAAGACGCTCGGCCGTCTGGCCGCCGCGATGCCTCCGTCAGCAAGGGCCCTCACCAAGCCCGGTACTCCTTCCCCGCCGGCTACGCCGCCGCTCGAGATTCTGCAGCGCTTCGTGGCCATGGCCGTGGATGCCCTGGTTCGCTCGGTTGAGCCGGTAGCGGCCGAAACGCGGTCCCGCTTCCCGACCGTGCATGATGCCTGGCTTCACGCCCTGCAGATGGCTGACGAGCCCATTGCCGGCGACCCTACTGAACTCGAGCGACTGGCAATCGGCGTGAAGGAGTGGCGCCGTCCGCTGGATGCGATCGAGGACGCTGCGTACCGCCTGTGCTTTCGCTTGGAGGAGCCGCCGGCATCCCACCCCGCAGGCGAGGAGCCGACCTGGTACGTCCGATACCTGCTCCACCCGCTGGACGATCCCAGCCTACTGATCGGAGCGGAGGAGCTATGGCGGCGCGGCGGGCGCAAAACGGCTCTCGCCAAGCGCTTCAGCCGCGGGGCCAAGGAATATCTGCTGGCGGCGCTGGGACAGGCGGCGGGCATCTGCCCCCCCATCGCCGTCAGCCTCGAACGCGCGGAGCCCGGCGGCTACGCGCTGCCTGTCGCCGGAGCCTATCAGTTCCTGACGGCGGAGGCCATGGCCCTCGAAGACGCCGGCTTCGGCGTGCTGCTGCCGTCCTGGTGGATGGGCAAGGGCACGCAGACGCGGGTCGCGCTATGCGCCCGGGTGAAGAACTTGAAGGCCAAGGGGACGAGCGGCTTGTCCCTCGACGACCTCGTGCGCGTCGAATGGACCGCCGCCCTGGACGACAGCGAGGTCAGCCTGGAGGAACTGAAGGCTCTGGCCAACCTCAAAGTGCCGCTGGTGCGCCTGCGCGGCCAGTGGGTAGAGCTGGACCCCGCCGGACTCGCCCGGGCCGTTGCCTTCTGCCAGGGCACGTCCCGGAACCGCGCCACCGTCCGCGACATCGTCCAAATGGCGCTGCAAGCCCCCGGGGCCGCACCGGGGGCGCTGGACTTCGTCCGGGTGCAGGCAACGGGCTGGCTGCGCGAACTGCTCGACTGCCTACAAGGTGACGCGGCATTCGAGGAACTGCCGGCGCCCTACGGCTTCGCCGGGGCGTTGCGGCCATACCAGGTTCGGGGTTACTCGTGGTTGGCTTTCCTTCGCAGGTGGAGTCTCGGGGCCTGTCTCGCCGATGACATGGGCCTGGGCAAGACGGTTCAGACTCTGGCCTTGATTCAGCGCGACTGGAACGCGAACGGGCGCCGGCCGGTGCTGCTGGTGTGTCCAACCTCGGTAATCAATAACTGGCAGCGGGAGGCCGGCCGGTTCACCCCCGATCTACCGGTGATGGTGCACCACGGTCCGGGCAGAGGCAAAGGCGCGGACTTCCGCAAGGCGGCTCGGGAATGCGCCATGGTCATCTCGAGCTACAGTCTAATTGCCCGCGACCTGGAGGAATTTCGAGAAGTGGAATGGGCTGGAGTAATCCTCGACGAGGCCCAGAATATCAAGAACCCCGAGACCCGCCAGGCCCGGGGGGCACGCTCCATCCCGGCGGATTACCGGGCGGCGCTAACCGGCACCCCGGTCGAGAACAATGTGGGTGAACTCTGGTCGATCATGGAGTTCCTGAACCCGGGACTGCTCGGCTCCTGGTCCCAGTTCAGCCGCGACTTCTTCGTGCCCATTCAGGCGGAACGCGACCAGGCGGCAGCCGAGCGGTTGAAGAAGATCACCGGCCCCTTCATTCTCCGACGGCTCAAGACCGACCGGTCGATCATCGCCGACCTGCCAGACAAGCTGGAGATGAAGGTCTTCTGCCCCCTCACCCGCGAGCAAGCATCCCTGTATGCCGCCGTCCTCGAAGATCTCGAGGCGGCGCTCGCGGATGCCGAGGGCATCGGTCGTAAGGGTCTGGTCCTCGCCACTCTCTCCCGGTTGAAGCAGGTCTGTAACCATCCGGCCCACTTCCTGGGAGATAACTCGCAGCTGCCGGGCCGATCCGGCAAACTGATCCGGCTCACCGAGCTGCTGGCGGAAGTCCTCGCAATGGGCGAGCGGGCGCTCGTCTTCAGCCAGTTCGCCGAGATGGGCGCGATACTGCAGCGTCATCTCCTGGACTCCTTCGGCCGAGAGGTCCTGTTCCTCCACGGCGGAGTCGCTCCGGGCCAACGGCAGCGGATGGTGGATCGGTTTCAGGGTGGAGGACCGCCCATCTTCGTCCTGTCGCTCAAAGCCGGCGGGACCGGACTGAACCTCACGGCCGCCACTCACGTCTTTCACTTCGACCGCTGGTGGAATCCTGCCGTGGAGGATCAGGCCACCGACCGCGTTTTCCGCATCGGGCAGACCAAAAAGGTACAGGTACACAAGTTCATCTGCGCAGGTACCTTTGAAGAGCGCATTGACGACCTCATCGAGCGCAAACGGGACATCACCAACACGGTGATCGGGACCGGCGAAGGCTGGCTGACGGAGCTGTCTAACCGGGAACTTCGCGACCTCCTGGCGCTGCGGGAGGATGCGGTCAAGGAGGACTAACATGACGCCGCGATACTTCGAGCGGTATTACGAACCCTCGCGCCCGCGTGAGACCAGGGGAGGCATAAAGGCCCGGACCCGCCGGGGAGCATTCGCCACGAATTGGTGGGGCGAGCGTTGGATCGAGGTCCTCGAGACCTTCGATGTCGGCGCCCGGCTCCGCCGCGGTCGCGCCTACGCCCGCCGGGGGCAGGTGCTGTCCATCGATGTCCAGCCCGGCCTGGTCACGGCCCTGGTACAGGGCTCGCGAGTGCGCCCCTACCGGGTGGAACTCCGCATCAAGACCCTGCCGCCGGAGATGCTGGCGAGACTGGCCGGCCCGATCTCCCGGCGGCCCCTCCTGGCCGCCCGGCTCCTGACCGGCCAAATGCCCGAGGAGGTGCCAGCCGTCTTCCGGGAAGCCGGCCTTTCGTTGTTCCCCGATCGCAGCGCCGACCTCAGTTCCTCCTGTACCTGTCCCGACTGGTCGAACCCGTGCAAGCACATCGCAGCCGTCTACTACTTGCTCGGCGAGGAGTTTGACCGGGATCCTTTCCTCATCCTCAAGCTCAGGGGCATCGATAGGGAAGCTCTCGTCGCGCTCGCCGTTGGCGATCGGGGTGCCCAGCCTGACCCGCCTCCTGACGACGACCGGGAGGCGTCGCCCCTTCCCGCCGACCCGGAAGCCTTCTGGCGGAGCGCCGGCACGGAGGGTGATGACCTCATCGGGAACGCGCGCGTCCCCGCCGTTCACGCGGCCCTCCCGCGGCGACTGGGGGGCTTTCCCTTCTGGCGGGGCGATCGCCCCTTCTTGCCCGCAATGGAAGAAAGCTATCGCCGAGCGTCGGCCGCCGGTCTGAAAGCATTCCTGGGCGAGCCGACCGCGGCGCCCGCCGAACCAACCGCCGCCACCCGGACGAAACGACCATAGCCCGCCGCCCCGCTCATGCCAACCGCTTGCCTTCAGCCCTCCGAACACACACTTTCCAACCCCGACCCTGGACAATGCACGAGAATTTCGTTAGGATAACACTTGTAGTAGCCACTGACTTGCCTCGCTCGGCAGCGGCGTGAAGGCCGGGGCCTGATAGTTTCGGGAGGAGATCGACTGTGGCGCGATTTCGACCTGGGCTACTTGCGGGGATGATCCATCCGCCTGCGGACAAGGACCGCACGGCGGGGCGACCGATCCTCCAGCCGCCTCCGCCCGACCGCGTAGTCATCCCTCTCTGGCAGCACACGGGCACCCCATGCGAGCCGCTGGTAGCCCGGGGTGACCACGTCGCCGCCGGCCAGAAGATCGGCAAGGC
>DOZU01000091.1 GCA_003517845.1 Clostridiales bacterium
GGTATTCGAGGAGTGGATCGCTGCCGCCTCCTCGCCGGCCGCGGTAGTCGAGCGGATCCGGCGCCAGTTCCAACTCGGCGGACACAAGGCCGCCGCCATCGCCCGCGTGGCCCTGGAATCGCGTATCTTCCTCGTCTCCGATCTCCCGGAGACGATGGTCCGGCAGATATGGATGGAGCCGTTCGGCACGGCACAAGCCGCGCTCGACGTCGCGCTGCGGGACCAGGGGAGCGATGCCCGGGTCATCCTCATGCCCTATGCCGGCAGCACCCTGCCGGCGGTGGGCTGAGTAGGGGCGGGTTCGGAACCCGCCCCTACAGTAGCCACGAGCAACCTCGCGGACATCTCCTGACCGACTACCTCATCCGCAGGCGCGACCTTTCTACATGGGAGGAATTGTTAACCACTTCGCCGAAGACTATGGGTGCGGCATGGCCCTCGGGGGAGCCGCCTCGAGGGCACAAAACACGTCCCAGGGAGGCGTCTGCAATCAAGACTTCGTGGCGTATGCTGGTTCCTCTGGCGATCGGCGCTATTATCCTCCTCATTCCCGTTCCCGCCGGGCTGACTCCCGCGGCCTGGCAGTTCTTCGCCTTGTTTGCCGCGGTCGTCGCAGCCCTGGTCCTCGAGCCTTTCCCGGGAGCAGTGATCGGACTGGCCGGCGTGACGTTGGCGGCGGCCGCGGGCCTGGTCGAGGCGAAGCCGGGAGATGCGATCCGCTGGGCCCTCTCCGGTTTCACCGACCTGACGGTATGGTTGATCTTCGTGGCCTTCATGTTCGCTCTGGGCTACGAGAAGACGGGACTCGGTAAGCGGGTATCGCTCGGGCTGGTCAAGCTGCTCGGCCGGCGGACGCTGGGCCTGGGGTATGCCACGACCCTCTCCGATCTGGTGCTGGCGCCCTTCATGCCCTCCAATACCGCCAGAAGCGGTGGGACCATCTACCCGGTCGCCCGCAATATCCCCACGTTATACGGATCGGAGCCGGGGGAGACCTCCCGCAAGATGGGCTCGTACATCATGTGGACCGCCTTTGCGGGACAGGCCGTGACCAGTTCCATGTTCCTGACGGGACTTGCCCCCAACGTACTGGCCGTAGGGCTGATCGCCGAGACCATAGGACTGAATATCACCTGGTCCGAGTGGTTCTTCGGGTTCCTGCCGATAGGGCTGCTGCTGATAGCCACACTCCCGCTGGTCATCTATAAGCTGTATCCCCCGATCATCAAGGCCAGTGATGAGGTTCCAGCCTGGGCGGGCAAGGAGCTTCAGAAGCTCGGCCGGCTCAGCGTCCGCGAGATCACCATGTTGGGCCTGGCCCTGCTGGCGCTGGGGCTGTGGATCTTCGCCCGGGACCAGATCAACGCCACGACCGTCGCCCTGGTGTCCTTCGCCCTGATGCTCCTGACCCGGGTTGTGACCTGGGATGACGTGCTGGGGAACCGTCCGGCATGGAACGCCCTGGTGTGGTTCGCGACCCTGGTGGCCATGGCCGGGGGGTTGAGCCGGGTTGGCTTCGTCACGTGGTTCGCAGACGGGGTGGCCGCGGCGCTGGGCGGCGTCCCGGTAGTCCTGATGGCGGCCATCCTCGTGGCCATCTTCTTCATCGTGCACTACATGTTCGCCAGCATCACCGCTCATGCCGCCGCCCTGCTCCCGGTATTCCTGGGCGTGGGCGCGGCCATACCCGATTTTCCCTTGAAACCCTACGCCTTGCTCCTGGCGTATTCCCTGGGTCTCATGGGCGTCCTCACCCCCTACGCCACCGGACCGGCACCCGTGTACTACGGCAGCGGCTACATTGGGCGCAGGGACTTCTGGTTGCTCGGGTTGATCTTCGGCGCCATCTTCCTGGTGCTGTTGCTCGGAATCGGCATGCCCTACCTGCTGGCGCTTCACGGCTAGCCGGGTTACCGAGTCAGGGTGGTAGAGCACGACGCAGGTAGGGGCGGGTTCCGACCCGCCCCTGCTTCCTTTGGCTCAGTATCCGCGGTCCGGGTCCACCAGTCCCTTCAGGGGCCGTCCGGCCCGCCAGTTGTCGAGGTTCTCCAGCAGCAGCGCCACCATGGTTTCGGGGATGCTCGCCGCGGCCAAGTGAGGGGTAATCACGGCGTTATCGAGGGCCCAGAGCGGGCTGGAGGCGGGCAGGGGCTCCTCCGCGAACACGTCGAGAATTGCGCCCCGAATCACGCGGGTGCTCAATGCTTCCACCAGTTCCGGCTCGCGGACGATGCGACCTCGCCCAATGTTGATCAGCCAGGCCGAGGGTTTCATCTGGCGGAACTCGGGCAGACCAAGGAATCCCTCGGTCTCCGGGGTGAGCGGCAAAGCGAGCACCAGGTAATCAAGTTCTCGGAGGAAGGGGATGAACCGGTCGGGCCCGTACACCTCGCGTACTCCCGCCACCGGCTCGGGCTGCCGCCGGTAGCCGAGGACCACCATGCCCAGCGCATCAGCGACCCGTGCCAGTTGCAGAGTGGAGCCGAGTCCCGCCAGACCGAGGACCTTCCCGCGCAAGTACCCGGGCCGGAAGGACTTCCATATCCGCTCCTCCTGCTGCCGGAACAGGCGGCGCACCTCCTTCTCCACCGCCAGGAGCATGGCCAGGACATACTCCGTCATCAGCGGGCCGTAGGTGCCCCGAGCGCAGGCCAGGGGGATGGTACGATCAAACCCCGGGGCGCGCAGGAGATCGTCCACGCCCGCGCTCATCACCTGCACGAAGCGGAGGTGGCGCGCGCCTCCCAGCGTATGGGCGGGAAACCTCCAGCCAAACACCACGTCGGCCTGGGGCAGCCGCTCCGCCAGTTCCCTTTCCGTATGCGCGGTCCCCAGGGTCAGCCCGGGTTGCCCCTTGAGCAACTCCTCGTATTTCGCGGCAGTCCGTGGGTCAGGGTGGAAGATGACGATCCGCGAGGTCATCACCTCCAGGTCCATCAAGGCGAGGATTCCACCTCCCGCGGTCCATCCCTCCCCGCGCAGGAGGTGACGGCCCGATCGCGAAGTCAGTCCGCGAGGTGAGGGGAGATGAAAAAACTTTACCGTTCAAGGACCCAGCGTATCCTGGGCGGCGTGTGCGGGGGGCTGGGGGATTTCCTGGGGGTAGATCCCACCCTGATTCGCCTGGCCTGGGCCATACTGGGGCTGACCGGAGCGGGGATCCTCTTCTACTTCGTCGCCTGGATCATCATCCCCGAGGAACCGGCACCGGCCAGATGATGCGTTTGACCCGGGAGTCAACGCCCCCGTGCCGGCGATGAGGGCTCCGCCCGACGATGGCCGCCTGGCGCTGGCCATCGACCTCGGCGCATCGCATCTGTCGGTGGGGCTGGTGGATGGAGCCGGGAGACTACATCGCCCGCGGGTCTTCGATCTGCCCCCTTCCGCCGATCCGGCGAAGATCCTGTCCCAGGTAAAGGCGGCTGCTCGCCGCCTGCTAGCCGAGCAGAGGAGTGAGGCCTCACCGGCCATTGGCGTTGGCATTGGCGTGGCCGGCCTGGTAGACCCCCGGGCGCGGAGGGTCCTCTCGGCCGGGAATCTGGGGTGGACCGGCATCGATGTAGGCAGTGTGCTGGAGCAGTCGCTCGGGCTGCCGGTTCGCGCCGACAACGATGCCCGCCTGGCCACGTTGGCCGAGGCGCTCTACGGGGCCGGGCGAGGTTGTTCAAGCCTGTTCGGGGTGTGGATGGGTACGGGCATCGGTGGCGGCATCATCCTCGGCGGTCGCGTGATACGAGGGGTGTCGGGGACGGCAGGAGAGATCGGCCATCTCACGTTGGTCGAAGACGGCCCGGAATGCAGTTGCGGCAACCGCGGCTGTCTCGAGACCTTGGCGGCCGGTCCGGCCATAGCCGCCGCGGGGCGGGAGGCCCTGGCGCGGGCCCAGCGAGAAGGCATGCGATCGGCCCTGTGCGAGCTATGCGGGGATGATCCGGCCGCGGTCAGTTGCCGCCTCCTGGCGACCGCCGCCGATCAGGGCAACCCGGAGGCGTGCGCCGTCTTCGCCCGTGCGGGAACCCACCTCGGCATCGCTTTGGCCGGAGTCGTCAACCTCCTCAACCCCGAGAAGATCGTGGTAGGGGGCGGAGTGGCAGGTGCGGGCGAGCACCTGCTGGGACCCGCCCGAAGGGAGTTGGCCAGACGCGCCCTGACGGCCCCGGGAGCCGCGGTACGCGTCGTCCCCGCCCAGTTCCGGGACACGGGAGTACTGGTGGGGGCCGGCGCGCTGGTGCTAGGAGACTACTGATCCGACAGGGGAGGGCGGGCGAGTGAAGGTCGTCATCGCCCCCGGATCGTTCAAGGGCAGCCTCACCCCGGCACAGGCCGCCCGCTGTATCGCCCGCGGTCTGACCCGGATCCTCGCCGGCCTGGAACTCGACCTCGTCCCGGTGGCGGATGGGGGCGAGGGCACGGTAGAGGCAATGCTGTTGGCTTCGGCGGGGGAGAGCCGGGAAGTACAAGTCACCGGGCCGCTCGGCCACAAAGTGACCGCCCGGTTCGGCGTGTTGCCCGGGGGCAACACCGCCGTGCTCGAAATGGCGGCCGCTTCGGGTTTGACGCTGGTTCCGCCGGAGAGCCGGGATCCGCTGGTGACAACTTCTTATGGTACCGGCGAACTGGTGAGAGCGGCAATCGATGCCGGGTGCCAGCAGATCATCCTCGGCCTGGGAGGCAGCGCCACCGTCGATGGGGGGGCGGGTGCCGCCCAGGCGCTGGGAGCATCGCTGCTCGACGAGGCCGGCCGACCCATCGGGCCGGGCGGTAGAGAACTGCTCAGGCTGCGCCGGATAGACCTACACGGCCTCGATCCCCGCTTGAAGCACGTTCGCCTGATCGCGGCGGCCGATGTGGATGTCCTGCTATGCGGGCCTGCCGGGGCAGCCGCCATGTTCGGCCCCCAGAAAGGGGCGACTCCGCCGGCCGTCACCCAGCTAGATGCCGCGCTGGGCCACTTCGCCCTGATCGTCAGGAGACAACTCGGGATGGATGTGGAGCAACTCACGGGCGGGGGAGCCGCGGGGGGCCTGGG
>DOZU01000221.1 GCA_003517845.1 Clostridiales bacterium
CCCCCCTGCCCCTGTCCATCTACGGCAACGTGGCCTATGGGCCCCGGCTGCAGGGGACCGACCGCCGGGAAGTGGACCGCCGCGTAAGGCGCTCCCTGGAAGCGGCTGCCTTGTGGGATGAAGTCGCCGGCCGGCTGCACGATCCCGCCGGGGAGCTGTCCGGCGGACAGCAGCAGCGACTGGCGATCGCCCGGGCGTTGGCGGTCGAGCCGGAAGCGCTCCTCCTGGACGAGCCCACCTCGGGGCTGGACCCGCTCAACGTCTCCCGTATCGAGAACTTGGCGGCAGGAATGCGCGGTGCGAAGACCCTGGTCTTCGCCACCGCTGACCCCGAGCAGGTGGCTCGCATCGGCGCCACCACCGCCGTCCTGGTCCGGGGCGAGTTGGTCGAGCGGGGTGACGCTGCCGGCATCCTGGCCGGTCCCCGGGGATGTCGGGTCCGCGACCTGCTCACCGGGGGAGGTGGGGGCCGCTGATTGCCAAGCTGGCCACGGAAGCGCTGCAAGTGAGTTTCGGGGGCCACTTCGCCTTGCGGGACGTCAGCGTGAGTTTCCCCGCCAACCGGATCACGGCCATCGTCGGTCCTTCCGGCAGCGGCAAGACGACCTTGCTCCGTAGCTGCAATCGGATGGATGATGACTTGCCGGGATGCCGGATCCGGGGCCGGGTGCTGCTGGACGGCGAGGACGTGCGCCGGCCGGGACTGGACCTGCGAGACTTGCGCCGTCGTGTGGCCATGGTGTTCCAGCGGCCCAACCCTTTTCCCATGAGCGTTTTCGACAATGTAGCCTACGGTTTGCGGGTCCGGGGCGCCCGCGACCGTCTGGAGTTGCGCCGGGCCGTGCAGGCGGCCTTGCAGGAGGTTGGGCTATGGCCGGATGCCCGCGTCCCGATGGGGGCTTTCGCCCTCGACCTCACCCCTGGATCGCGGCAACTGCTGTGCATCGCCCGCGCACTGGCGGTCCGACCGGAGGTCATCCTGTTGGACGAGCCGTGTTCCTTGCTGGATGCGTCGGCTACCCGGCGGATCGAGCGGCTCCTGGCAGACTTGCGAGAGCGGTATACGGTGGTGATCGTCACCCATAGCCGAGGGCAGGCCGCCCGCATCGCCGATCACTGCCTGCTCCTGGCCGACGGCCGGGCCGTTCGCGTAGGGGCGGGTTCGGAACCCGCCCCTACCCCCGGCGCCGGAATCGCCCACGGAATGGCTGCCGGCGGCAGGTAACGGGGCAGGTCCCCGCCAAATTCCCGGTCGGTAGTGTCCTTCCGAGAGGTGACGAATCATGCTGGACCCGACCGTCCACGATGTGTTTCGGGCAGCCCATGCTATCCGGGGACTGGTCCGGGAGACGCCCCTCGATCCCTCGCCCGCCCTGGACGCGATCGCCGGCGGCAACGCTTTCCTCAAGCTGGAGAACCTGCAACTCACCGGGTCTTTCAAGCTAAGAGGGGCGCTGAACTGCGTGCTCTCGCTGAGTGCTGCCGAATGCGCCCGGGGGCTCCTGGCCGCGTCTTCGGGCAACCACGCCCAGGGGGTGGCCCTGGCCGCCCGGCACCTGGGCTGCCAGGCGACGGTGGTGGTCCCCCGGGGGACGGCCCTGAACAAGCTGGAGAGCTGCCGGCGTCTCGGCGCCGAGGTGATCGAGGCGGGCCGCGATTACGATGAAGCCGAGGTGGCGGCGAGGGACATGGCCGCCAGGCGGGGAGCTACCCTCGTGCACGCCTTCGCCGATCCCCGGGTCATCGCCGGCCAGGGTACGGTCGCCCTGGAGATGCTCGCCCGCGAGCCGGACCTCGACCTGTTCCTGGTGCCAGCCGGGGGAGGCGGGTTGATCGGCGGCATGGCGGTCGCCATCAAGGCCGTGAACCCCCGGGCCCAGGTGATCGGCGTCCAGTCCTTCGCTTCCCCCGTGTGGTATCACTGCTTTCGTGCCGGCAAACTGGTGGACGTGCCCATCCAGGAGTCGATCGCCGAGGGCCTGCACGGGGGGATAAGCGACCCTCCTTTCGCCCTGGTGTCGCGGGTCGTGGATGACTTCGTGCTGGTCGAGGAGGAAGAGATCGCGCGGGCCATCCCCTGGTTGGTCCAAAACCATCGCCAGTTAGCCGAGCCTTCCGGTGCGGCCGCGCTGGCGGCGGCGATCTACGGCCGGGTGGCGACCGCCGGCCGGCGGGTCGGCATTGTGATAAGCGGTGGTAACGTGGACCTCGCCCGCCTGATGGGATACCTCGGCTCCGGAGGGGCGCTCGGCTGAGGCCCGCCCGATTGGTCGTTTCTCGTCGAACGCTGGGCGCGAAATTTGGCAGGGTTGCCCGAGTGAGGTCCCGAATGTATGTGCCTCTATGAATAGCCCTGGTCGATCCCCGGAGGTTTCGATGGAGCGACGGCGGACGGTGTTGGTCATTGACGATCATCCCCATGTACGCATGCTCATAAGCGCCGTGCTGGCTATGCAGGGCCTGGAGGTCATCGGCGCCCGCGACGGGCGGCAAGGCCTGGAACTGGTGAAGACGGGCCGACCCGATGTGGTGCTGCTCGACTGGATTATGCCGGGCATGGGGGGCGAGGAGTTCCTCCTACACCTGCAGGAAACGGATCCGCATGTCCCCGTCATGCTCATCACCGGGAGCGCCGGAGGGCCCGACCTCTCCGGCCACCCCCGAGTCAATGACTTCCTGGCCAAGCCTTTCGATGTGTGGGAGCTGGCCGGGCGGGTCGAGCGCCTCCTGTCCTCGCGGTGACCAGCCCCGCTGCCCGCTCAGCCGGCAGGAATTGGGCCGGCTGAGCCGGAATGAAAGGTACCACGCACGATAGCGGGGGGAAATGCTGCGTGACCGTCAAGGAGTTCCTGACCGCCCTCAGCCTGGCGCCGGGCGTATCGGGTTTCGAAGACCCGGTGGCCGCCATCGTGGAGCGGGCGTGGGCCGATCTCGGCTGCGAAGTGCGGCGGGACAACCTGGGCAATGTCATCGCCTTGCGCCGGGGGACGGGCCCGACGGGGACGCGGCGGCTGAAAGTG
>DOZU01000135.1:0-2490 GCA_003517845.1 Clostridiales bacterium
GTCACCGTTCGCGCCCAGAGGTAGGCCACCGTCGGTTTGCCATCCACGGTGGGGTAGAAACGCCCGAGGTCCCTCCTGGCCCGCTCGAGCACCCACCAGCCCCAGGCCCGGACATGCCAGGCCAGGTCCGCCTCCGGCGTGTCAAAGGCCTCCATCTGGCCATCTACCATGTCCCGGGCAGCTTGCTTCTTGCCCGTAGCCCTGAGGAAGGCCTTCATGAACTCCGGCGACTCCAGTACGAAGGCCGGCAGGGGGCGGGTCTGGCCCGCCAACTGCTGCGGATACTCCAGGGTGCACTTCAGGATGAACCAGGCCACCGGGTTGATGTCCATGGCCGTGGCCTCGCAGCCCAGGCGCATCGCCTCCAGGGGGATGGAGCCCCCTCCGGCGAAGGGGTCCAGCACCCGGGGGGCCCGGCCGTAGACCTCGCGGATCTTGTTCCGGAACCAGTCCAGGTCCGGGCCGGACTCCCGGCCCCAGTGGAGGATACCGCCCTCGGTCTCCTCCACGATGTACTCCTCGATTCTACCGCTCGGCAGCTTCCGCTTCTTGACCCGCTCCACCACCCGGCCGCCGAGGCGCTCGAGAATCTTCTTCCTCTCCTCCGGGTCTCCCGGATCCGGCAGCAAGGTAGCGATCAGAGCGGCACGGCAGGCCGCCAACGGCCGGCGGGCCGGCCAGATGTGCAGCGTGGAGATGTGGCCATGGCGCACGTTCTTCTCGTGGACCGAGTCCAGCGAGGTCTGCTTGAGGGGAAAGGCCACCTCGATCAAGCGGGGGCCGTCGGTCACCGGCCATCAACTCCTTCCGCCGCCTGGAAGACTTCCTGTTGCTGAATGGTCACGCCGCCGGCCCGGACCATCAGCCGGCCGAAGGGATCCCGGACCCGGTAGAGCCGGGGCTGGGGCCCCGCACAGTTGTACACCACGTAAAGCCAGTAATCCTGGCGGAGGTTGCAGGCCTTGATCCACTCGTTCTCGGTGAGCTCCACGTGGGTCACCGCGGCACGGCCTTTTACCTCGATGGCTCGTGCCTCGCCGCCGGGGCGCGTGGAGCGGAGGTCAAACCCGGGGTGGTCGGTCAGGCCGGCCGCCCGGGCCAGCGGGGGGATGGACACATCCTCCACCCTCGCCCCCAGGGACTCCTCGTAGGCCCGGGCCACCCGCATGGCCATGGCCTCGACCTCCGCGTCATGGCGTTTCCGCTCCTCGGGGTCATCCGACGGTACCACCAGCGCGTGGGCGAGGAAGAGCACCTCTCCCGGCCCGATCAGGGCGGGTTCCCGGGCCAGCGCGTCCAGGATCGGTTGCCGCCTGGCCGCCAGCGCCCGCTGTCCTTCCTTGACCCGGGCGAGCTCGACCGGGTCGCCATCCTTGAGCCGGGTCCGCGCCGCCGCCAGTTCCGCCTCCTGGAAGGCAAAGCCGCGGACGAGGATTGTCCGGCGGGCGGGGAGGCCCTCCTCCCGCTCACGGCGGATCGCCGCCGCCCGGGGTCCGGCTTCGCGGGCCAGGGCGCAGGCGCGGGCCGCCTCGCGGGAGCGGTCGGCCTCCTGGGCCAACCGGAAGGCGAAGGCCGGGGTCCGGCTTCCCCGTAGCAAGAGCAGGTGCTCGACGGGGCACGTCTCCACCTCTCTCCCTTCCTCGTGCCTGAGCCCGACCAGGCGGTACTCCAGGGTCTCCTCCCGGTCCAGGGAGGGGAAGGCGGGGTCGGCCTGGCGAACGACGGCTACCCGGGCGAGGTGAAAGAGATAGGGCCGTTCTGCGGTGGGGTCGACGAACAGGGCGCCGCGACAGGCGTCGCGGGCGAAGCGGGCGCAGATGTGGGCCCGCAGCCGCTCGAAGACCGGCTCTCCCGGGTGGAGGAAGATGACCCGGTCCTGGCTGTCCGGTTTGTAGACGGTCAGCGACTCCCGGGCCTCCGGGAGGTAGCCCTCCAGGACGGGGGTGATGAGATCAAGGGCCCCGGGCTTGAGGGCCTTGAAGCTGAAGGTCCCGTCAAGGTCGCCCTGAAAGCCTATCCCGGCCAGGGGCGCCGCCCGCTCCAGGAAGCCGCGGACGTAGCCGGGGAGGAGCCGGCAGTAGGTCTCGTTGGCCAACTCGGCGTTGAGCCGGGGGAGCTCCGGGCCGACCTCCCCGCCTTCGCCGTAGAGGCTCCTCTCCCGGTTCCGGACGGCCTGCACCTGTTCCGGGGTAAGGCGGCCCACCAGCCGGTCGCGAACGCCGTCCTCGTCGCCATCGAGGAGGTCTTCCATGTAGTCGCGGAGGGACACGCCCTCGAAGAGGCGTCCCACCACATCGAAGACCTTGTCCGAGCCCAGTTCCTTGCGGATGAGCTCCAGCTTCTCCAGCAGGGTCTTCAGCACCCGGCCCTCGCGGGTGCCGGCCGCCACCAGGTTGATGATGACCACCGGGTCGTGCTTCTGCCCGTAGCGGTGAATGCGGCCCAGACGCTGTTCCAGACGGGCGGGGTTCCAGGGAATGTCGTAGTTGA
>DOZU01000135.1:2762-4258 GCA_003517845.1 Clostridiales bacterium
CCGTAGCGGTGAATGCGGCCCAGACGCTGTTCCAGACGGGCGGGGTTCCAGGGAATGTCGTAGTTGACCATGAGCCAGCAGAACTGGAGGTTGATGCCCTCGCCGGCGGCGTCGGTCGCCACCAGGTAGGTAGCCCCTCCTTCCGAAGCGGGCCGGCGGAAGAAGCTCACCTGGTCCTCCCGTTCGCGGTAGTCCATGCCGCCGTGGATGGCGGCTACCTTCCCGGTGAAGCCGAGGCCTTCCAGGCGGCGGACCAGGAACTGCAGGGTGTCGCGGTGCTCGGTGAAGATGATCAGCTTCTCATCGGGGAAGCGATGGAAGACCTCCCGGAGCTTGTCGAACTTGGCTTCGCCACCGGTGTCGTGAGCCCGCTGGGCCAGGGCGAGGAGTCCTTCAACCTGCCGGTGCTCGGCTTCGAGTTCCGCCAGGTTGACCGCGACCACCCCCGCCAGGACCGCGTCCTCCGTGATCTCGTTCTCCTCCCGGCCGTCCCGCGGTTCCTCCTCATCGGCCGTCATCCGGCCGAACAACTCCGGGCTGGAATCCAGCTGGCGCTGGTTGGCCATGAGGTCGTCGGGGCTGATGCGGCCGGCCCGGAGGTCTTCCCGTTGCCCGGCAAGCTTCCCGCGGCGGCGCTGGAAGGAGCGGAGGAGAGCGTAGGTGGAGCTGGCCAGCCGGCGCTGGAAGACACTCATTGCCAGCCGGGCGGCCGACCGGTTCAGAATCCGGGCCCGGTTGTAGTAGGTCTGGATATACTCCGTGGTGAGCTCGTACAGCTCGCCCTCCAGCGGCGTGAGCTCATAGCTCAGGGTGTCCGAGTTGCGTTCGGGGTAGATGGGGGTTCCGTCGAACCGTACCATCTCCTCCTTGGCCCGGCGGATGAAGCGGCTCCGCCGGGCTTCCGGGGGAAGGGCGTTGAAGGCTTCCACGGTGGACAGGGCCTGGGGTTCCAGCAGGCGCCACAGGCAGTAGTAGGGGAAGTCCTTGCCCATGTGGGGCGTGGCGGTCAGGAGGAGCAGGTGGTGGCAGTGCCAGGCCAGCTTCCACCGGGGCTCCTCGGCGGCGATGCCGGCAAGGGCCTCGGCCAGGCAGTAGCGCTCGGTCTTGCGGAAGCGGAAGCCCGATTCCCGGTCGGCGGCCAGCTTGTGGGCCTCGTCGAAGACAACAAGGTCGTAGGGGGCCACCTCGGGCGCCTGCAGCCGGCCGAAGGCGCGCTTCTCGGCCAGGGTGTCCAGGCTCATGATCGCCAGGTCGCTGCCGGTCTCGAGGAAGGGGTTGCCCGCATGGCAGTCAGACCCGGCGATAACCCGGAAGGGGAGACGGAACAGTGTCTTCATCTCCCGCTCCCAGTTGCCTACCAGTCCCGCCGGGGGCACGATGAGAACCCGGGAGATCAGACGGCGGGTGAGCATCTCGCGGATGTACAGCCCGGTCATGATGGTCTTGCCCGCCCCGGCGTCGTCGGCCAGTAGAAAGCGCAGGCGGGGCTGGGACAG
>DOZU01000058.1 GCA_003517845.1 Clostridiales bacterium
GGAGGCAGCCATCCTGGAAGAGGTGATGCGCAGCTATGCCCGTCAGGGCCGGACTCCCCTGCCGGTGGCTCGGCCCCTGGCCATGAGGTGGGCGGACTGGCTGCGCGGACAGCCCGGAGTGACGGCGGTGGAAGTCGCAGGCGACATCCGGCGATGGTGCGATGTTTGCGAGCGGGTGGTTCTGCTGGCTACCGGTCCGAACCCGCGGGGAGTCGAGGAGGCGTTTCGCTCCGCGACGGCCGTCCCGGAAATCGACCTCGTGGTCGTGCCGCCGGCGGCCTTTGTCGTGGCCTTCGTTCAGCTTACCGGCAGCCCCGCTCACTGGCAGCGACTCAGGGACCGGGCCTCAGCGCGCGGCCTCAGTTTGGATGAGGGAGGGCTGTTCCGGGACGGGCAAGCGCAGCCGGTGGCCGATGAGGCGGCACTGTATGGCGCGCTGGGCCTGCAATGGGTCCCCCCAGAGTTACGGGAGGATCGAGGAGAGATCGAGGCCGCTGCCGCCGGGACCCTGCCGCGACTGCTCGAGCTATCGGACGTGCGGGGCGACCTGCACGCCCACTCCGACTGGAGCGACGGCCTGGCGTCGCTCGAGGGCATGGCGGAGGCCGCCCGGGGTCGAGGCTATGCCTACCTGGCGATCACCGATCATAGTCCCGCCCTGGCCATGATCCGCGGGCTCGACGAACTTCGCCTGCGCCGTCAGGTCGAGGCGATCGGTTCTCTCAATCAGAAACTGCGTCCGTTTCGGTTGCTCACGGGCATCGAAGTGGACTTGCTGGTGGACGGGCGAACCGACTTGCCCCCGGAAGCCCTGCGCGATCTCGAGGTGGTGATCGGCAGCGTCCACACCCGTCTTCGCCTCGATCGCGAGGCCATGACCGCCCGTTTCCTGCGGGCGGCGGAAGAACCGAGCGTCGACGCCCTCGGTCACCTGACGGGCCGGCTGATCGGCCAGCGCGACCCGTACGAGGTTGATCTGGACAGAGTCTTGGAAGCTTGCCGGCGCACGGGTACCTGGCTCGAGATCAATGCTTCGCCCGAGCGCCTGGACGTCGACGACCGGGCGGCCCGCAAGGCGCGAGAGCTTGGTGTCAAGCTGATGTTGGGCACCGACGCCCACGCCCCTGTCTGCCTCGAGGACATGGCCTGGGGAATCGCCATCGCCCGTCGCGCCTGGCTGGGACCAGAGGACGTCGTGAACTGCCGGCCGGCGGAGACCCTGGCGGAGCGGGACGGGCGGGGATGACCGCAGGCGTCGCCGTATTCCTCCTCTTCGTTGACGGACTGGGTCTGGGCGAGCCCGACCCGCAGTCCAACCCCGTCGCCCACCCGGAGCTGCGATGGCTCACCCGCGCTGCCGGCCGCCCGCTGGCCAGGGGCGGATGGATGCCGGCCGTCGACTACCACGTGGCATTGGCCGGTCGCCCGGTTCCAGCGGCACTGACCGCCCTGGATGCCGGACTCGGGGTGGCGGGGCTTCCCCAGAGCGCGACGGGACAGACGACGCTTTTCACCGGGGTGAACGCCGCCGCCCTGATCGGCGGCCACCGTAATGCGCATCCTACCGGTCGTCTGAAAGAGCTGCTCCACTCCCGAAGCTTGTTCCGGCGGGCGGCCGAGGCGGGACGGAAGGTGACCTTCGTGAACGCCTTCACGCCCGAGTATTTCGCGATGGCGGAGCAGGGGAAACTCCGCCATTCCGCCACCACCCTGGCGGTGCTCGCCGCCGGAGTAAAACTGCGCGACCTCGAGGACCTGCGGCGCGGCGAAGCAGTCTACCAGGACATCACCAACCTGGCCCTGCAGGCTCGGGGCCACGACTTGCCGGCGGCCGATCCCTTCCGGGCGGGCCAGGCGGCCGCCCGGATCGCGGCCGATCATGACCTGGCCATGTTCGAGTACTTTCAGACCGACCGCGCCGGGCATGGCGGGGATGCCGCTGATATCCGGAGGGTACTACGGGTGCTGGATTCGTTCCTCGGCGGGTTGCTGAGCGACATTGACCTCGACCGCCGGCTCCTCATCGTCGTCTCCGATCACGGCAATGTCGAGGATGCGGCTTCCCGGACCCACACCGCCAATCCCGTGCCGGCCTTGTTCCTGGGGGCAAGGGGTCACGCGACCGCCTTCGGCCTCGCGTCGCTGACCCAGGTCGCTCCGGCCATACTGGCGGGCATGGGGGTGCCGGCGTGAACCCGCACTCCCTGAAGACGCTCGCGTTCGATCGCATACGCGACCTCCTGGCCGAGCGGGCGACATTTTCCCTCGGCCGCCAGCTGTGCCAGGAACTCGAACCCACCCCGGTAGCAGCCGAGATCGAGACGAGACAGGAAGAGACCGGCCAGGCGAGGGGCCTGCTCGAGGCGGGTGGGGGAGAACCGCCCCTGAACGGCCTGCATGATGTGCGGGAACTTGCCGGGCGCGCCGCTCGCGGCGGCAGCCTGATTCCGCCGGAACTCCTGCGCATCGCCGACACCCTGGAAGCGGCCTCGCGGTTGAAACGGTTCCTGGAAGTACGCGAGGACCGGGCTCCGCTACTGGCAGCGCTGGCCGATTTCGAGCCGCTCCCTCACCTGGTCCGAAATATCCGCGCGAGTTTGGCCGAACCCGGGGTGGTGGTCGACGAGGCATCGCCCGTCCTGGCCCGCGCGCGGCGGCGCATCCGGTCTACTCAGGAGCGGGTGCGGCGGGAACTGGACAGCCTGCTCCGATCGGCCGATGGCCAGCGTTACCTCCAGGAATCCCTTGTGACCATCAGGGCCAACCGCTATGTGGTCCCGGTACGGCAGGAATTCCGCCAGCACGTGCCGGGCATCGTCCACGACCAGTCGGCCAGCGGCGCGACGTTGTTCGTAGAGCCGCTGCGGGTCCTGGAACTCAATAACGAACTCCGGAGCCTCGAGCGGGAGGAGCGGGACGAGGTCGACCGCATCCTGGCCGAGCTGTCGGCAGCAGTGGGCGCCGCGGCGGAAGACGTCGCCCGGCTCGTGACGGCTTGCGGCCAGCTGGACCACGTGGTGGCCCGAGCCAGGCTGGCCTGCGACCTGCGCGCCGTGCGCCCGGAACTCGACCGGACCGGCCGGCTGGTACTCCGGGCGGCGTACCATCCCTTGTTGCGCCCGCCCACCGGCGAAGTCGTCCCCCTCGACCTGGAACTTGGTGGCGACTGCCCGATCCTGGTCATCACCGGACCCAACACCGGCGGCAAGACGGTCGTCTTGAAGACGGTGGGAGTCATCGCGCTCATGCACCAGGCCGGCCTCCAGATACCCGCCGCCGCCTCCAGCCGGTTGCCCGTATATCCCGGAATCCATTGCGACATCGGCGATGAACAGAGCATCGAGCAGAATCTATCCACCTTCTCGGGACATCTACGGAACATCCTGTCCATCCTCAACGAAGCGCTTCCGGGCAGCCTGGTGCTGCTGGACGAACTGGGCGCGGGCACCGATCCCGGCGAAGGTTCGGTATTGGCCATGGCCATCCTCGAGAGGCTCGAGGCCATGCGGGTACACGCCCTGGCAACCACGCACTATGGCGAGCTGAAGCTGTTCGCTCACGAGCGGCCGGGCATGGCCAACGCGGCGATGGAGTTCGACCCCGATGACTTGCGGCCCACCTTCCGCCTCGTGATCGGCGTGCCCGGACGATCGAACGCGCTGGAGATTGCGGCCCGGCTGGGACTGGACGCCGGCCTGGTGGCCAGAGCCCGGGGGTTCCGTTCGCGGGACGCGATGGCGATGGATGATCTGCTCCGCCAGGTCGAACGCGAGCGCGCCGCCCTCGCCGACGAGAGACTGCGGATGGAGACGGCAACTCGGGACGCCCGGGAGTGGGGCCGCCGCCTTGAGCAGCACCTGGCGGAGACCCGCGCCCGGGACCGGGAGGCCGGGGAACGCGCCCGAAGGGACTTGCGGGACATCCTGGCCCGGGGGCGGACCCAGGTGGAGTTGCTGCTCAAGGAACTGAAGGATGCCCGCAAGGCCCTGGTACGGGGCGACCCTGGTGTCCGGGAGTCCGCCCTGGCTGCCCGGCGCGCGCTCGAGGGGCTCGAGGCGGAGATGGGGGGAGCCGCCGGCCCGGCCTTGGCGGCCGAACCTCCCGCCGTGGAGCCGGTGTCCGCCGATGAGCTGCGGGTCGGCGCGACCGTGACGGTGCGCAGCCTGGCATGCGAGGGGGTAGTGCTGGCCCTCGGCGACCCGGTTGCCGTGCAGGTCGGAGCGATGCGGGTGTCGGTGCCCTTGTCCGACCTGGGGCGGGCAACGCGGGGCGGGGAGCCCTTTTCCGAGCGATATGATACCCCGATGCTGGCCAAGACGGCTGCCGTCTCCCCGGAATTCCATCTCCGGGGACTCGTGGTCGAAGATGCGCTGATGCAGCTCGATAAGTACCTCGACGATGCCTGCCTGGCCGGAGTGGACCGGGTGAGGTTGGTTCACGGCAAGGGCACGGGAGCGCTACGGGAGGCAGTGCGCGCCTACCTCCGGCAACATCCCCGGGTGGTGAGTTACCGGCCGGGTGAGTTGGGCGAGGGCGGCGACGGGGTGACGGTGGCCGAACTCTCGCCCTGAAGCTGTGGCCGCTCGTTCATAGCAAGCGGCAATCCAGGGTCTTGCTTGTCCACATGGAGCGGGAGTTGCCCAGTCTGACCGGGAAGCCTTGCCAGGACTTGACGCGCGCCAGCATCCACTTAGCACTCCGTCACCGCACTATCAGAGGATACCGTTGTGAACTCCCATCTCGCGATTTCCGGACTGTTCAAGACCTATGGCAAGACGACCAGGGTGCCGGTCATCCGGTCCCAGTGCCGTCCAGAAAACACGGCCGAATAGAAGGGGAAGGTACCCTCGCGTTCAGCGATGAACTCCACGATGACCGGCCGTCCCGCCAGGACCACCGCGTGGACGCCGAACTCCGGTATCGCCAGGCCGTGGTTGACGTCGGTCGACTCAAGGTGGATGCGAACCTTGTCGCCGAAGTTCACGGTGATCGTCGCTGGGCTGAACTGGAACCGCCAGGCGTATAGCTTGACGTCGCGTACCGGCCCGACGTAGGGGATCCCCGGTTGCGGGGGACCGTGGACTTCGCAGACCGCGGTGGGCGCTTCCAGGGCGGCATCGGCCGGCAGGTAGGTCACCAGGCGCTCGGTGTCCTCGTGAACGGCGGTGTAGGCGGACCACGGACTCGCGCGGCGGATGGCCACCCGGGCGACGGGGTTCGGGCACCCCGGGCCGGCAAGGTAATTCGGGTGGTCTCCGCATATCGTCACCACGTAATGCACGTCGCATGGCGTTCTCGGCTCGGTGCCGCGCCGGAAGACTTCCCGCCGTATGTCGCCGGGCGGACAGTGGGGGCCGGGGAGTTTGCCGGATCGGATGCAGACGTCAAGCTCGACGATATTCCTCGGCCGCACGAAGGTCGAGGGGGGGGTGCCGGCGAGGGCCGCCGCGGCGACGTCGCGCCAGATGGGGGCGGCGTAGGTGCTGCCCCACACCCCATCCATGGACTGCGGCTGATCGTAACCCATCCACACCGCTCCCAGGAACTCGGGCGTGTATCCGACCCACCACGCATCCACGTCGTCGTCGGTGGTGCCGGTCTTGCCGGCTACGGGGTGCCCGGTGGCCAGGCGGGCCACCACCCCCGTGCCCCAGTCCACGGTGGACCGGAGCATGCTGGTCATCAAGTAGGCCGATTCCTCGCTGAGCACCACTTCCTTGTGCGGTTCGTTCTCCTCGAGGATGTTACCATGGCGATCCGTCACCCGGAGGATGGCGATTGGCTCGATGCGGTATCCGCCGTTGGCGAACGGTGCGAAAGCGCGGGCCATCTGCAGGGGCGTCGTCCCCCGCGTCAGGGCGCCCAGGGCCAGGGGCGAAAGGGCACGGTCCGAGCGGTTCTGGGCGTCGCGCTCGACCAGGCTGTCGATGCCCAGGCGCCGCGCGGACTCGAAGCCCGTGTTGATGCCGATCTTCTCCAGTACCTTCACGGCCATGGTGTTGATCGATAGGGCAAGTCCCTCGCGGTAGGGGGTCAATCCGCGATACAGGAGGTTATGGTTCTGGAACGTCCACTGCGTCCCATCGACGAGCGTATAGGTTGACGGCCAGTCGTCGACGATGGTGGCCGGGGCATAGCCCATCTCCAGCGCCGCCGCGTAGATCAGCGGTTTGAACGCCGAACCGGTCTGCCGGTACGCCTGCCAGGCCCGGTTCAGCTCCAACGACTCATCGTGCCGGCGCCCGCCCACCATGGCCAGGATGTAGCCGGTGTGCGGATCGAGGAAGACGCCCCCCGTCTCGGGCTGCACGGCTAGCTGGCCGGTGGCCGGGTCGATCGCATCCAGCGGGAAAGGCGGATCGAGGTGAAGCCGAAAAGCCTCCTCGGCGGCCGCCTGGATGGAGGGCACCAGCGTGGTGTATACGTGCAGCCCTCCTCCATACACCTGGGCCGGCCCGTAGCGGTCGAGGAGCTGGCTCAGCACATAGTCCACGAACCAGGGGTGGGGATACTCGGCGGGGCGGCGCAAACCGCGCAGGACCGGGGATTGCTCGCGGAGTTGCTGGACCTCGCCCTCGCTAGCGAATCCGCGATGGACCATGGCGTCCAGCACCAGATTCCGGCGATCTTTCGCGGCCTCGGGCTTCAAGTAAGGGGAGTAGAGCTGCGGTCCTCGGGCGACCGCGGCCAGCAAGGCACCTTCCGCCACCGTGAGTTCGCCGACATCCTTGCCGAAGTAGACCTGCGACGCCGCCTGAATGCCGTACGCGTTGTGGCCGAAGAAGATCTGGTTCAGGTACATCTCCAGGATTTCTTCCTTGGTATAGAACCTTTCCAGTTGCAGGGCCAGGAAGACCTCCTGGAGCTTGCGTACGTAGGTGCGATCCAGCGTGAGCCAGGCATTCCTGGCCAGCTGCTGGGTTATGGTGCTCGCGCCCTCGATGATCTGGCCGCCCACGACATTGACGTAGGCCGCCCGGAGTATGCCGCGGAAGTCAACCCCCAGGTGCTCGAAGAAGCGGTGATCCTCAATGGCGACGAAGGCGTGGACGACATGGTCGGGGATCTGGTCCAGCGAAACCAGCACCCGGTGTTCGGGGCCATGCAACTGGGTGATCAGTTGGCCCTTGCCGTCGTAAAGGAAAGTACTCTCGCTCGGCTGGGGTGCGAGGCTGGCGAGGATGGGCAATCCCCGGTAAGCTTGCCAGACCAGGTTCCCGGCGACCGCCGCCGCGGCGAGCGATGCCACCAGGAATACCAGCAAGGACAGCCGGAAAAAGGAGACGCGGAACCGTCGCCGGCTTCGCGCACCATGGCCCCGAGCGCCGCCGGCGGTCGTGGCCGATGATCTGGGCGTCACACGCGATTCCCCCTGTTCCGCCCGGGTGACTAATTCTACTCCAGCCGCGCTTGCCCTGTCAAACCGGGACCGCAGCCCCTCCAGGGAAAGCAGCAGTTAGAAGCGTAATGGCGGGCGGTTCCGGCGTACGCTGTGAGTTGTCCTCCCTGATGCCGCATGCTATAATACCGCCAAACTGGCGGCAGTCGGCGCCGCCGTTACTTGGGGGAGACCGTGCCATGCCCATCCCCGTGCGTGAACAGATGGAACTGCTCAAAAGGGGCACCGCCCAGCTCATCAACGAGAACGAGCTGGGGGAACGTCTGGCCCGAGCTGAGGCTGAGGGCCGGCCGCTTCGCGTGAAGCTGGGCGCCGACCCTACTGCCCCCGACATCCATCTCGGGCATGCCGTGGTCCTCCGGAAGCTCCGGCAGTTCCAAGACCTCGGCCACGAGGTACTGTTCGTGGTGGGCGATTTCACCGGCCGGATCGGTGACCCGAGCGGCAAGTCCGAGACCAGGCCGCTCCTCACCGAGGTGCAGGTGCGGGAGAACGCCCGCACCTATCAGCGCCAGATCAGTTGCATCCTCGATCCGGACAAGACCCGGGTGCTGTTCAACAACGACTGGCTCGGCCCGCTCAGGTTCGCCGATATCCTGCGTCTGGCTTCACGGTACACCGTGGCCCGCTTGCTGGAGCGCGATGACTACTCGCAGCGCTTGAAGGCGGGCATACCCGTGTTCGTCCACGAACTCCTGTACCCGCTCGCCCAGGCCTACGACTCGGTTCACCTTCAGGCCGATGTGGAACTGGGGGGCACCGATCAGACCTTCAACTTCCTGGCCACCCGCGAGATCATGCGGGACTACGGGATGGCGCCGCAGGTGGTCGTCA
>DOZU01000010.1 GCA_003517845.1 Clostridiales bacterium
ATACCCTACGGGCTTAGCGTCTACTCCAAGCTATCAGCCGCAGGCCACACGCATGAACGGCACATTGGCCCAGGAGGAGCGTCTTCCACCGGCTCATTTGGAAGAGGGCCCCCATGGGGCCAGAAAGGACTTGGAAGAGCTCGGTATCTTCGTTCGGATGAGGGACGACCGCGTCAACATCCCGGATGTACTTCGTGTTGGCTACGGACTGGGGCGTAGAGGCGGGATTAAACCGATCCGCAAGGGCGAAGACTCATGAGCAGCGACGGAACACGGGCTCCCTCCCCCTGGCACCACGCCTTGGGCACGTGGCCAGGAATCTGCCTGTCCAGGTGCGATGCCTGCAATCCAACGCCTGCGGTACCCTGGCTTCCCGATGCATAGGCCCGCGATAACTAGCGGGCCTGCGCTTTCTTATGGTGGGCGGTAGTGGATTTGAACCACCGGCCTCCTGAATGTTAGTAAGTGCTCCTGGCCACTTTGCTCCCTGCTATCCGATCTTTTTGGTACTATCCGCGAGCCTCTGTGTGTGCGAATTGGTTGCGAGTTGCAGCCGGCCTCCCGTCACTCTGGTCCCCCCCTTCACCGATGGCCGGCGATGGCGGTCGGCTCTCCGGGGTGCTTCCAGGTACTCCAACCCGTTATGCACGCACGCAGAATCCACCAGCCAATTGCCCTCCTCCCGCCTCTGGGCGTGCTTTGTCACTGCCTCCAGGTAGCCGCGCAGGCGACCTGCTTTCTTCGCCTGACTGATTCCCCTCATCAGGCGGGTCATCACGTCGCCACTTGTGCCGCGCAGGTACCACTTGGTGCCTTCACACGAGACCAATTCGGTGAGAGCGTCCATCGGAGTCATGCCGTAGTTCCCCCCCTCCTCTTCCAGTTCCGCCAGCCGTTTCTCCAGTCGGCGGAGGACGTTCTCCCGCAGAGTCCTCACCCGGTGGAAGTCCCGCTCCCGATGTCGCGCCTTGTGGGGGTCTCCGCGTCGCCCACCGCTTGCGCAGGGGACACAGGGCCTCGGAGGACCCCGGGGTCTCCACTACTACCCGGCCGCAGGAACGGTACTCATCGATGCTAGGCCTGTTCGCCGTTTTCAGTGCTCAAGAGGGCGGATATCCGTTTGTCACTCTCTTCAAGAGGAGACTGATATGGCCTCGTAGTTCGGCATGACGGATAGCCCGTGCATCCCCAAAACTTTCCGTACCGTCCGGAGATGACCCGCATGCTCCGGCCGCAGAAGCACTTCATGCCCTCGAAGACAAGGTTTGCGGAAAGACGGTCGTCTATGTACTCAGAGCACTCGTTTTGGACAACATGGCCCTTCCTGCACGTCTTCTCCTTTTCGGCCTTGCTGAGGTCAAAAACCGTAATCTCTCCACAGATGCGGCACATGCTGCGCATAGTCGCCGCATCCCCTGACAGCGGAAAGGCTTGCTCCATCAGCGACTGCAACAACTCAGAGCCAACGAGCTGGATTCCCTTTTCAGCCGCGTACTTAACGGCAGTCTTGGTGAAATACCCGGTAGTGATGAACCACCCTTCAGCCGGTTCTTGCGCGGCCCCGACCCCCACGTCACCCATGGCCCCAAGGAACTGCTGAAGAAGTGGCCGACCAACTGGCTTGTCTTGCCCGTACCGCTTGCACTCATACACCACTGTTCTTACGCCTTTCCGGGCGATGCCGTCGTACCCCCAGTCGCCCGAGAGAGGGGTTTTCCTTACAGAGAAACCCAGACTCTCAAACATCACCGCGACTACATCCTCGAATGCCCTTGGCGAGAGCAGGAGCAGGTAATCCAGCTTCTGAACTCGGGCGCGAGTAAGCCTCTGCATCTCCTCCCAACGGAGAACATTGGCCCCTCGGCAAATGGGGCAAAGACCCTGTTCGAGACCTCCCCTGATGCCATGGTGGCAAGGAGCATCCCGCAGCCGAGCTTCCTCCCTCGCACGGGAAGCGCGGCTTAGGCACCCCCACAACAGCCATACAATCCCACAAACAAGGAGGAAGACGAAGCCCTCGTCCATCCGCAGCCTCCCCTCCGACCAAGGCGGGGGCCGGTCGCCCCGCCCGTCGTCGTCAAATCTTCCCCTTGCCATACAGGGCGGCCTCCAACTTGGCCGCAGCGCTCTCCTGCATGTCGGGCAGGACGTGGCTGTAGGTGTCCAGGGTCAACGCCACGCTGGCATGCCCCAGTCGCTCGGAGACAATCTTGGGGTTCTCGCCGACGGCCAGCAGCAAGGTGGCGCAGGTCTGCCGGAGGTCATACAGCCGGACCGTAGCCGGCAGGCCGGCCGCCTCCAGCAGGGGCTTGAAGTGTCGGCGAACCAGGTTCCGGGGTGGTAGACGGGCCCGCCGGTCTCCGTGGTGAACACCAGGCCCCGATCCTCCCAGGCCGCTCCCGCCGCCAGCCGTTCCTCCGCCTGTTCCTTGCGGTGGCGGCGGACGGGCCTGGGCGGTGGACGCCGGCAGGGGCACCACGCGCCGGCCCCGGGCCGTCTTGGGCTCCTCGAAGTCCCCCGCCCGGGTCAGGGCCCGCTGGACGTGCACCCGCCCGGCCTCGTCAACATCCGCCCACTTCAGGCCCAGGGCCTCGCCGGGCCGGAGCTCCGTCGCCAGCAGGACCTCGAACAGGACCCCGTACCGGGTCCCGGTGGCGGCGTCCAAGAACCGCTGGGCCTCCTCCGCCGTCAGGGGCCGGACCTCCTCCCGCCGCTGGCGGGGGAGCTCCACGTGGTCGGCCGGATTCTGACCCAGCAGTCCCGGTAGCTCTCGAAGGTCCGGGGACGCAGGCGGGGCCTGGCCGCCGTCTCCAGCCAGCGGTTCAGGTACTCGTCCAGGCTTATCCTGGCGGGCGCCACGAAGGTCCCGAGGTCCCGCTCCCGGAGCAGCTTGTTCAAGTACGCCCGGGGGGCCTTCTTACCGGCCTTGCCGCGAAGGTGCGACGTAACTATTCAGCCCTCG
>DOZU01000051.1 GCA_003517845.1 Clostridiales bacterium
GACCGTACCCGCCAGCACGCCGCCGAGGCAACCCCCGGCAAGATCGGCCCCGTATATTCTGCCGGCCGTCCCCGCCATGCCCGCCGGATCCCCCTCCCCTGCCAGCCAGGCCAGCGCCAGGGTGAACTGCGCCCCCACCGCCAGCCCCAGCACCGCACAAGTCAGGGCGAAGATCGCCGGCAACGCCCCGGCCGCCGGCTCGACCGCCCGGGCGAGCCACAGACCGGGGACCACGAGCAAGGCGAAGGCGACCAGGGCCCACTCCAGTCTACGGAATAGCCGTCCGGCAGCGCGGGGGGGATGGCCGGTGGCCCGGTGGGCTCCGGCGGCGGCACCGCCCATGAAGGCGGCGAGCAGGAGGCCGATGAGTTGATACCCATGCCCGTGGATTGACTGCAGGGCCAGGATCAGCAACACGTCGCCGACCATCCCGACCATGCCGGTGGTGAACACGGCACCCAGCACCCGCCGGCGCGGAGAACGCAGCGCCAGCCTTCCACCGATGAAGACCAGCACGGGGACGGCCAGGATCCACCCCGGTCCGATGCCGCCTGCCGCTCCCAGCAGTCCGGCCAGTCCCGGCGTGAACATGGCCCCCCAGTACCGCAAGGAATGGAAGAGGCCGACCGGGTGCAGGTCGGTATTCGGTCGAACGAGACGGTCGCCCGCGATTTCTTCCTCCGCTCTTCGCCAAAAGAGAGGGTTGAGACGGTATTCCAGGTAGGCTTCGGACACCATGGCCGCCTCACCGCCGCGCTCGCGCCAGCGTCGGGCCAGATCGGCGCCTGTAACCTCCACCAGGCCGGGATCATCGGAGGCGAGGAATAGCACCCGATCCCCCGGCAACACGCGGACGTGCTCGAAAGCCCCATCGAGGGTGGCGAACAGACATTGCAGAAGTTGCCGCAGTTCGGGCCCCAGGTAAGCACGATGCCCCGGGGCGGCCAGGGCGAGTATCCCGCCGGGTGCCAACGCCCGATTCACCAGCCGGAAAGACTCCCGGGTGTACAGCCGGTTGATCTGCAACGTCCCCGGCAGTCCCGCACCCAGGATGACCGCGTCGTAGCGGGCGGAAGTGAGACGAAGGTAACGCCGGGCATCGCCATGGACCACCTGCAACCGCGGGTCGTCCAGTTCGGCGACGACGGTCGGAGATGCCGTAGCCAACATCGCCTGCAAAAGAGCGCGGTCAAGCTCGACGTAGGTTATCCGCCGCACGGGGTGCTCCTGGATTTCCGCCAGCAGGCCGCCCGCTCCGCCGGCGAGGATGAGCACCGCCTCCGGACGGGGATGGAAGACCAGCGGGAGGTGGGCCAGGCTCTCCTGCGATTCCACATCGGGCACCGGTACCGCTGCCGCAAGCAACCCCCCGTAGTACACGGCGTACTGCTGTCCGGTTCGCACCACCGCCACGTTGCCATGGGGGGAATCGGCGTGGAAGACGATGTCCTGTCCCGACCATTGCCGGCCTATGGACCAGCGATCGAGGTGCTGCAGGAGGGGCGCGCCGACCGCCCATACTGCCAGCAGGGCGGCGACCACCGGCCACGGGCGGCGCCTGGCCCGGTCCCGCCCATCGGTGCCGCCGGTCCGGAGGCATCCGAGACTCGCGGCGACCAGGACGGCGCCCAGGATACTCGATGCCCGCCAGCCCATCGCCAGGAATACGGTGACAGCGATCGCGCCGGCCAGGGTACCCGCCGTCTCCTGGATGTAGACCCGCGCCGGGCCTCGCCCCCCGTCCCCCGGCGCTCCTGCTGCCCGGCAGGCCAGCGCGAACAGGAGGCCATGGGTCAGGGCCGCCGGTCCGGCGGCCAACAGGGCGGCTAGAGCCATCTCCCCCGCGTCCAGGGCCTGTCCGGCAGGTACACCAAGCAGCGACCGGCTCAGCCGGGCAAGGTAGAATGACGCGGGGATGGCAGTGAGGCCCAGGGCGTAGAATCTGCTATACCAGGCGGGAGAGTCGCTCGAGGCCGGAAACCGGCGCCCCACCCATACCCCGACGGCTTCCGCGGCAACCCAGACTGCCAGTACCAGACCCAGCGTCAGCTCGTTGCCCTGGAAAGCCACCAGGAGTTCCCTCAACGCCAGCACTTGCGCGGCCATCCCCGCCATGCCGGCGAGACCCACCGGCGGGCCGCCCGTGCGCGGCTCGATCGCCATCGTCGCCCCCAATCGGCGGACTGCCGTCGCTACCCGGCCGCCCCGAGCCGGCCCGCCGGTCCTTCAGTTCCAGATTCCGGGCAGCCGGGAACCGCAACCGGGGCAGGCGCCATCCTGGAGCCGGTTATCCACGACCTCGAAGTGAATGCGATGGATCACCTTCTCGCCGCAGTCGGGACAGAAGGTGCTGTTGTTGGGGTGGCCGGGCACGTTGCCGATGCTCACGAAGCGCAGGCCGGCCTCGCGGGCTATACTATGCGCCATTTCCAGGGTCTCCACGGGAGTGGGCGGCAGCGCGGTCAACCGGTAGTTGGGGAAGAAGCGGGAGAAGTGCAGCGGCACGTCCGGCCCGAGATTGGCCAAGATCCATTCCGACATTGCCCGGATAGCATCCGGGCAGTCGTTCAAGGTCGGTACGACCAGGTTGACGATCTCCAGCCACACGCCCGCCTCGCTGATGATCTTCAGGGTCTCGAGCACGGGATCGAGACTGGCCTGCGAGACTTCACGGTAGAACTCCTCAGTGAACGCCTTGAGGTCGATGACCACCCCGTCAACGTGCCGGAGCAGGGCCCGCAGCGGTTCGGGCTTCATGCCGCCGTTGGAGTGGAATACCACCCGGATGCCGTGTTGTCGGGCGAGGGCCGCCACATCATACAGGTACTCGAAAGCCACCGTCGGCTCGTTGTAGGTGAAGGAGATGCTCGGGATGCCGTGCTCCCGCGCGAAAGCCACCACCGCCTCGGGAGGCAGGTTGTACACCCGGGCCATCTCCTCCGGCGGGCGCTGGGACAAGGGCCAGTTGTGGCAGAAGGCGCACCGGAAATTGCAGCCGGCGGTACCCACGCATAGCATGGTGCTCCCCGGCAAGAAGTGGTGCAGGGGTTCTTTCTCGACCGGATCGATGTGCACGGCCGAGGGGCGTCCGTAAACCAGGGTGAACAGCCGCCCGTCCACATTGACCCGCGTCCGGCAGAAG
>DOZU01000065.1 GCA_003517845.1 Clostridiales bacterium
GAGGCGTAGCATCAACGTATTGGATCCGCCCTCTTCCCGTCGCTTGGAGTCCCCAACCTTGGCCCTTGTCGCGCATGCTCACGAACTCCTTGTCGCCGATGATCACGTGGTCCAGTACCTCCACACCAAGGAGTTTCCCCGATTCCACTAATCGCCGCGTGATCTCTAGATCCTCCCTGCTGGGTGTCGGGTCGCCGCTAGGGTGATTATGTACCAGAATCACCGAGGCGGCACTCCGCGCGAGGGCCGCCTTGAACACCTCCCGGGGATGTACCACCGATGAGGCCAGGCTGCCCACCGACACCTGGTTGACTCCAAGCACCTGGTTCTTCATGTTGAGCATGATCACCCGGAAGTGCTCCCGGTCAAGGTAACGCAACTCCTCGGCGACCAATTGGTTCACGTCGGCCGGGCACTGGATCCGCGTCCGTCCCTCGACGCTGAGTGCCACCCGGCGACCGAGTTCTAGCGCCGCCTTCAGTTTCGCGGCCTTGGCCGGGCCGATGCCGGAGAATTGCTGCAACTCGTGATATCCAAGTTCGGCGAGTCGTCGTAGTCCCTTCGGTTCGGCCACCAGGTCCCGCGCGAGGTCCAGCGCAGACCGTTCCGCGGTCCCCGTCTGTAGCAGGATGGCCAGGAGTTCGACCGTGGCCAGAGCGCCTGCCCCGTGGAGCGCGAGGCGCTCGCGCGGTCGCTCGTCAAGGGGCAGATCCTTTATGGTCAGGTTGTATGGCGCACGACTCATCAGCACCACTTCCGCCCGCACCGGCCCCGAGGACCATCACCCCATATTCGCGCAGCATACGGGCAAGTCTTGCCAGGGGCAAGCCCACGACGCCGAAGTAGCAGCCCTCGATCCGTTCCACCAGGGTCGAGCCCTTACCCTGGATGGCATAGGCGCCAGCCTTGTCCATGGGCTCGCCGGTGCGAACATAATCATCGATTTCCTCCGAGCAGGCCTGGCGCATCCATACCCGGGTGACTTCATGACCGGTGGTCCATCGGCCGTCGCCCAGCCTGCCGACCGCAAGCCCGGTGACCACGAAATGGTCCCTGCCTGTCAGCTCGGCGAGCATTGCCCTTGCCTGGGCCGGATCGCAGGGCTTGCCGAACGCCTTGCCGTGGATGAATACGACCGTATCGGCGCCAATCACCAGGCACTCGGGGAAGTTTCGCCCCACGTCCCCCGCCTTGGCCAGGGCCGCGGCCACGGCATGTCCCACCGGGTCTGAGTCGGCATCCGGCAGCTCAACCTGCTCTTCCGCGGCGCTGGTTACCACCCGGAAAGACAATCCGAGTCCCGCCAGCAACTCCCGGCGCCTGGGCGAGCCGGAGGCCAAGATCAGGCGAGGTTCAGCCATGCCCGTCCTCAGAACCTCCGGTACAGGAGAATGCCGGCGAGGACGCCCAGAAGGCCGCCGGGGTTAAAGACGATGCGCGCTCCCAGCGTGAGGCTTACCAGGTCCAGGTCCAAGTCCACTGGACCAAGGCCGAAACTGGCAGTACGAGCGAGTGCCGGGACGTACTGCTCCAGCATATCGCCGGCAAGGTTGCCAATAGCCGCAAGCACTATCACCAGGAACAGGAGGAGCCAACCGCTTCGCCTACTCGGGCCGCGCCGCATCCGCTCATCAACTCCGCCGCCGTTCGGAGGGTATTTCCTGCGCCGGTTATTCCCTATCCAAGGCCGAATTCCTTGTGCCCTGAGCAGAGGATTGGCGGGAAAGGCCCTGTCGAACCGTCACTGATCGGGCCGGAGCTAGTGTTAGCTCCGGCCCGGGTCGCTCATGCCTCCCGTGAACGTCACTCGGCAGCCCAGAAGCGGTCGTAAGCGTCCACCAGGCGCATGTACTCGACCATCGCGGCGACCATTCGTTCCTGGTCGCCTCCCGCCACGTAGGCCTCCAGTTCGGTGAGGTTATTGACCGAAAGGTCGACGAGGGCGGCTACCTGGCGATGCAGTGCTTCGGAGCCGGCCGGCACAAGCCGCGCCGCCATCTCCATCTGGAACTGCCGCAACCCGGGCCCAACCCGGGCGAGTTCGGTCTGAAGCAGTCCGCGATCGGTCCGCCAAGCCCCGTCCGCTCCCCACCATGCCGCTTGCCGGACCAGATACTCTCCCAGCAACTCGAGTCCCACCCCCACTTCCTGGAGGTAGTCTCGGTCTCCGGCCGCTATGGTCACGGGATGCGCGTTTACCGGCAGCCGAGAGACGTACACAGCATACCCGGCGGCCTCGAGGTCCTGCTGCATGGCTCTGGCTGCCGCCTCCAGGCCGAATATGCCCGCTCTCACCTTGTGGAATACGGGTTCGGGCGGGCGAGAGACGGTGTGTCCGGGGAAACCCCGCTCCCTGAGGCCGGCTTCCACTTCCTGTGCTCTGGCAGGGTCCAAGAAGGCGCCCACTTGAACCCACCACAGATCGGCACCGGGAGGCGCCACCGACCAGGTCTCGGGCGCGACGACGGGAGTCGTTCCCGGAAGCGAGGGCTGCCCGGCGGACAAGAGGGCGTTGTACACGTGACGACCTAGCCAGATGCCGGCAACTACCACCGCAATGCATACCAGGACCACCGGGAAACCGGACGAGGAAGCATGGAGCCTCCTGCGAGACCGATGCCGCGAGCCGCTACCACCGGACACTCCCATGCCGGACTCCTCCTGTAGCCCGGAAAGCTCGGCGTCCAGGCCTCGACTTGTCGCTAGTCAATGTCGATCGTGAC
>DOZU01000171.1 GCA_003517845.1 Clostridiales bacterium
CACGCCGAGCTGGCGGAGGATTGCCATCAGCGGCACGATGAAGGCGAAGGTCAGCACGACCGCCTGGAAAGTCTGGTTGTAGGTGACCCCGTACATGCCGCCGATGGTGACGTACAAGGTCACCACCAGCCCGCCGATCAGCACCCCCCAGATCCCGGGGATGCCCAGCAGGAGTTCGAAGATGATGCCCACGCCCTTGATATTGCCTACCATGTACAGCGTGGATACCACCAGCATCACCGCGACCGCGATGATGCGCAGGGTGGGGCTGTAGAAGCGCTCACCGATGAAGTCCATGCTGGTGAAGGTCTTATGGCGCCGCAGGTATGGCGCAGCCAGCACCAGCATGACCAGGAAGGCGGCCGTGAAGGCGGCGTAGATGGCGATTGCCAGGTAGAAGCCGAACCAGATCAGGGCGGTAAGCCCCAGGAAGGTGGTGAGACTCAGGGAAAGGGACACCATCGCCAGGCCGTTGTTGATGGCATCCACCGACCGCCCGGCCACGTAGTAGTCGGCCAGGTTGCGGGTGAGGCGGCGTCCCCAGATGCCAATGATGATGCTCACCGCCAATACCAGGACCGCCATTACGATGCCCGGGCCAAAAAGGCCACCGTTCAAGCCTCTCCCCCCCTCTCGATCTCCTTCTCCAGTCGGTCCATGTACAGGGCGTAGACTGCTCCTACCGCGGTGACTCCGAACCAGCCCAGGACCAGGAGCAGGAAGTAGTGGGTGGGGAACCCGATCACGTGGCTGCGAGCGGCGAAGGCGGGGGCCGCACCAAAGAAGAGGTCCTTACCGAGCACGAAGAAGACGCTCAGAATGCCGCCGAACAACATGATCAGCAGGAAACAGATCAGGGTCAGCCAGGACTCCTTGCGGTACGTTCGCATGGTTCAACTCCTCTCCGGGAACTCCGGTCGTTTTCTACCGTCATTACGGAAGTCTCTGCCATCTCTCCCCCCTTGGTTTGCCTACACCGATGCGGATAACGAAGTATTCGGAAGCCGCCTCCGTTTTCCTGCCGCATATATCCGAACAATGCTGCAGTAGCTCGTGCGGGAGGGGCCAGGAATGGGGGAGCGCCGCCCGCTGCCGAGCGGAGCTGCGCGATCCGGAGCGGGCCGGATGTAACCCCCAATGGTATAATCAGTTCATGCCCACGGCCATATCGACGCCAACCCGCCGGAAACTGGTCAGCGCATGTCTGGCCGGAGTCAACTGCCGCCATGATGGGGGAACCTGTTCCCGTCCCGCGGTAGTGGAACTGGTGCGGACCGGCCGGGCGGTGCCGGTGTGTCCCGAGCAACTGGGCGGCCTGCCCACGCCGCGCCCGCCCGCCCGGCTGAGCGGCGATGGCCGGGCGGTGCTGGCGGGCGAAGCGCGGGTCACGGATGCCCAGGGCGAGGACGTCACCATCAGTTTCTTGCGCGGCGCGGGCGAGGTCGCCGCCCTGGCCCGCTTGCTGGGAGCACGGGAGGCCATCCTCAAGCGAGGCAGTCCTTCCTGCGACCCGGGATCGGGAGGGATGGGCGTGACCGCTGCCTTGCTGGCTCGCGAGGGGCTTGTGCTCCGGCACGAGGACGATCTCGGTTCGGAGCGGATCGCGATTCCTCCGCCGGTCGGGGTCAAGTGCTGGCTGATCGCCCGGGGCGGTCCGGTATTCGGTGCCGGCCTTCGCTCGTTGCTCGAAGGGGTGAGGGCGGCGGGCACAATCACCGGCGCGGCCCGGGCCATGGGCATGTCCTACCGGCAAGCATGGGGACGCATCCGCTTGACGGAGCAACGCCTGGGAATGAAGCTGGTGGATACCCGGGCCGGCGGTTCCCGGGGCGGAGCCACGGCCCTCACGCCCGGGGCAGTGGAACTGCTCGACTCGTTTCGCGGCTTTGAGAAGGAAGTCGGCGAAGCCGCCGCCGCTAGCTTCGAGCGCCACTTCCCGCCGACTTGTGAAGAATAATCCAATATGCTAGACTCGTGGCGAGCGGTGAGGGCCGGAACCGCTTCGCGCAACCCCGATGCCGCTCAACCTATCTGGTACCGGGAGGGATGGCAATGATAGCGCAAGCGCGGTTGGTGGCGGTCAGCCTGGTGCTCGTCCTGGTCCTTGCTCTTGCCGGGATCGCTGGGCTGTCGCCGCAAGTCGAGGCTTCACCGCCGGCCGAGTTCGCATCCGGGCGGATCCTCGTACGGTTCCGTCCGGGCACGCCTGCGGCCGAAGTCGCCTCGGCCCACGGGCTGAATCGCGGCCAGGTCCTTGAGGTACTTGACCGGATCGGCGCTCAGGTGATACGGGTGCCGGCGGGGGACGAACTTCGCGCCGTAGCCCGGTATCGAGCCAATCCCAATGTGCTTTACGCGGAAGTCGATGGAGCCGTCCGGGCGCTGGGCTTCACACCCAATGACCCGATGCTGCCCGATCAGTGGGGTCTGGCCCGCGTCGAAGCCACGCTGGCCTGGGGCGTGACCCGTGGGAGTTCTGCGATCCGCATAGCCATCCTCGACACGGGAATCGATGCCGGGCACCGCGACATCAACCCCAAGGTGGTGCTGGCCCGGAACTTCACCACCAGCCCCACGGTGAATGACCGCAACGGCCACGGCACCCACGTGGCGGGTATCGCCGCCGCCGTCACCAACAACGCTCGGGGCATCGCCGGGCTGGGCTTCGACTCGGTGCTCATGAACGGCAAGGTGCTCGGGGACAACGGCAGCGGGACGTGGTCATGGGTCGCGAGCGGCATCATCTGGGCGACGGATAACGGCGCCCGGGTCATCAACCTGAGTCTGGGCGGCACCAGCCATTCCGCCACCCTTGAGGATGCGGTCAACTACGCCTGGTCGCGGGGGGTCGTGGTGGTGGCGGCAGCCGGGAACAGCAACACCAGCACCCTCACCTACCCGGCCGCCTATGTCAACGCGATCGCCGTGGGCGCGACCGACCGCAATGACGCCCGGGCGACCTTCTCCAACTTCGGCACCTGGGTGGACGTGGCCGCCCCCGGCGTCGATATCCTGTCAACCTTCCCCCGGGACCGGTTGGGCAGGGATCGTTATCGCTGGATGAGCGGCACTTCGATGTCTGCACCGTTTGTCGCCGGGCTGGCAGGGCTCGTATGGGCCACGCAATGGGGGACGAGCAACGTGTCGGTCCGCGACCGGATCCAGGCCACGGTCGACCCGATCAGCACCGATCAGCCCATCGGCGGCCGCATCAACGCGGCCCGCGCCGTCGGGGCCAAGTAACCATGAGTCACCCTCCGGGCGGCTCCGGCGGACGGCATGATCTCGGCGGCCTTGGGCCGCGCGATCGCGCCGGGGCCGCCCGGGCGGTACGCCGAGCGGCGGCGGACTTGGCCCGGCGGCTGAAGGTGAACCAGCGCGAAATAACCCTGCAGAAGCTAACCCCGATGACCTGGCCCGATGCGAGCCTCGGCTGCCCGGAACCCGACCGGATGTACGCGCAGGTACTGACGCCCGGATACGCCGTGCTGCTCGCTTGCGGGCCTGACGAGTACGAGTATCGGACCGACGGCGGTCGGATACTGATCTGCGTGGGACGTAAAGACGCTCCCGTGTGATTTTCGCCCGGGAAGCCGCATGAAGTCAGGGCCCGGGAGGTAGCGTCCTCCCGGGCCGTCCTGCTAGCAGCGGCCGGTTTCCGGGAGGACAAAGCGCAGCCGCATAGAAATCCTGACGTCGGGCACCAACCGAAAAGGCAGGGAGGTTCGCGCATGCCACTGGATCCAACCAAGCATCCCGACTGGCAGATCGCCGAGGCTGCAGAAGCGAAGATGAAAACGGTTTGCCAGCTCGGTAATGAACTGGGACTCGAGGAGCGGGAGTTGCTCCCTCACGGGCACCACATCGCCAAGGTGGACTTCAAGACCGTCCTTGAGCGCCTGGCCGGGCGTCCCGACGGCAAGTACATCGACGTGACCGCCATCACCCCCACTCCCCTGGGCGAGGGCAAATCCACCTCCACCATGGGACTGACTCAGGGCATGGGCAAGCGGGGGAAACGGGTCATCGCCACCATCCGCCAGCCCTCCGGCGGCCCGACCATGAACGTGAAGGGGTCGGCTGCGGGCGGAGGGTTGTCGCAGTGCATCCCCCTCACCCCGTTCTCCCTCGGGTTGACCGGCGACATCAACGCCATCATCAACGCCCACAACCTGGCCATGGTGGCCCTGACCTCCCGGATACAGCACGAGGCCAACTACGGGGACAAGTTCCTCGCCTCCCGGGATCTCAAGCGGTTGAATATCGACCCTCGGAACGTGGAGATGAAGTGGGTCATCGACTTCTGCGCCCAGGCGCTGCGCAGCATCGTCATCGGCCTCGGCGGGAAGATGGACGGCTACCTGATGCAATCGGGGTTCGCCATCGCCGTGTCCTCGGAGGTCATGGCCATCCTGGCCGTC
>DOZU01000166.1 GCA_003517845.1 Clostridiales bacterium
TCGGGCACCCAGTTGATCGTCTCGTTGTTGGCCAACAGCTCGTCCCGCACCGCCGTCATGCGGATGAACCATGCCCGGCGGGCGTAGTAGAGGAGCGGGCTGTCACACCGCCAGCAGAAGGGATAGGTGTGCCGGTGCCGCCCTTCGCCGTACAGGAGGCCGGCAAGGGACAGGTCCCGGATGATCAGCGGGTCGGCTTCCTTGACGAAGTGACCCTGATAGGGGGCGGCCTCGGCGGTGAAGCGGCCGCGAGCGTCCACCGGCTGAAACACGGGCAGCCCGTATTCAGCCCCGAGGCGCATGTCGTCCTCCCCGAAGGCGGGCGCCATATGCACCACGCCCGTCCCCTCGTCGAGGTTGACGAAGTCTCCCGGCAATACCGTGAAGGCGCCGCCGGCGGCATCCTCGCCGGGGTCCGCGAAGAAGGGAAACGGCGGCCGGTAGCGGAGGCCCACCATCTCCCTCCCGCGAGCGAGCGCCAGCACGCGATAGCCGGGCCGGAGCACCTTCTCGGCGAGGGCCGCCGCCAGTATGAGGTAGTCGCCGTCCGAGTCCACCAGGGCGTACTCGGCCGCCGGATTCACGGCCAGGCCGGCATTGCTCGGCAGGGTCCAGGGCGTGGTCGTCCAGACCAGGAAGGCTGCGGGCCGATCGGCCGGCCAGGTCCCGGGGAATGCCGCCGGCACCCCACCCGCGATCGGGAACTTCACCACCACCGACGGGTCATCGACCTCGGCGTAACCCAGGGCGACCTCGTGACTGGAGACGGCAGTGCCGCAACGCGGGCAGTAAGGCACGATGCGATGGCCCTGGTATAGCAGTCCGCGCCGGTGGATCTCCTTCAGGGCCCACCACACCGACTCCATGTAGTCCTGGTGGTAAGTGACATAAGCGTTCTCGAGGTCCAGCCAGAACCCTATGCGTTCGGTCAGCCGAACCCATTCCCGCTCGTAGGTGAAAACACTCTTCTTGCATTCCTCGATGAAGCGTTCGACGCCAAAACGTTCAATGTCTTCCTTGCCGCTGAGGCCCAGCGCTTTCTCCACTTCGAGTTCCACCGGCAGGCCGTGGGTGTCCCAACCCGCCTTACGGATGACCTGGCGGCCCCGCATCGTCTGGTAGCGAGGGATGAGGTCTTTGAGGGTGCGGGGGATGATGTGGCCGATGTGGGGCAGGCCGTTGGCGGTCGGCGGTCCTTCATAGAAGACGAAGGGGGGCGCCCCCGCCCGCTCGGCCACGCTTCGCTCGAATATCCGGTGCTCCCGCCAGAAAGTCAATACCCGCTCTTCCATCGCCGGATAGTCGATCCTGGCCGGCACTCTGGTGAACATGGAAGTCCCTCCCCGATAGGAGGACCCTCGCCCAGGGGACGAGGGTCCTCTCGCCTGACCACCCTTGCTGCCGGCCAACAGCGCCGGCCACCCATACGGGTACGGCCTCGTAAGGCGATACCCTGCCCGGCTAACGGGGGGCGTCCGGCAAAGCCTACTGGCACGAGGTGCGTTCGGTTTGCGGCTCCGGGGCGATGTCCCGGCGGGATGCGGCGCCCGCCTTCCACCGGCGCGGGCTCGCTGGGGCCGTCGTGGCCGCCGGAAGTCCCCTTCCTCGCCTTGGCTATTATGGCCAGGATTATAGCACGGTGCCGCGAAGACGGTCAATCGTCAGGTCGCCATTTCGGATGCAGGCTCTTGACGACCCCCTCCTCCAGGAGGAGGACGGTGTCGGCAACTCCCGCCATTTCTCGATCGTGGGTTATCAGAATCCTGGTCTTGTGGGCGAAGACGTCCCTCAAGGCATGCGCCACCACACTACGGGTACTGCTGTCCAGGTGGGCCGTTGCCTCATCGAAGATCAACACGTCCGGATCCTTCAGCAGACACCGGGCTATGGCCACTGCCTGCCTCTGTCCTCCGGACATGGTTTTCCCTGACTCAGCGACCTGCACCTGGTCAAGCTCACCGTCGAATAAGTCTCTGCATCCGCTCAAGGCAAGGGCCCGGTGCACCGCGCCGTCAGCGGCCTCGGGACTGGCCATCTTGACGTTCTCCCAGAGGCTTCCGGTGAAGAGGACGACATGCTGAGAGACTACTCCCACCCGTTTCCTCAGGGAGACCACGTCGTATTCCTGTAGTTCGCGCCCATCGATGAATATCCGTCCGGCATATTGCGGGTAAAAGCCCAACAGCAATTTGATCAGCGTCGATTTCCCCGCCCCATTCTTGCCCAGCAGCGCCACGCACTCAGCGGGAGCGACGGTGAAGCTGCAGCTTCTCAGAACAGGCTCTTTCGCCGGTTCGTAGGCGAAGGTTACGTCCTCAAACGCCACGGCACCTTTCAGTTTCCCGGCGCGATGCCTTCCTCCCCGTTCTCCTTCCGTCTTCTCCTCGAATATCGGCCGCAACCGCCCGAGGGCGACTATGGCGGGTTGAATGGTCAGAACGAAGGACCCGAAGAGCCCCACGGGCGCGAACAAGACCCCAACGTATCCGGCAAGGGCCATATAATCGCCCACCGACAACTCTCCCCTGACGATGAGTATCGCGCAGAGGATGAGCACAACCACTCCTGCCGCGCCGGTCAGAAAACCCATGGACCCCATCCATATGCCCATGAAGATGGACTGTCGGATTTCCCGGCTGGCAACGGCCGCAAATTGCTCCGCTGCCTCTCCGCTCTTGCGACCCTCGGCCGTGGACTGCTTCACCTCCGCGATTCCGGAAATCATCTCCTGCACGGAGCCCTTCATCTGGGCGCTGGTCTCCATGAGTTCCTCGGAGGTCTCCTTCACCCGAACGCTCGTCTTGCTGGTGATAAAGTAAAAGAGCAGCATGAATGGCACCACGACCGCCGTGATCGGAGCGCTGATCCGGGACATGATCAGCAGCGCCCCTACCGCCTGAATGAGGCTGCCTGCGAACGTGAAGATGAGCGGCGAAGTGAACCCGGCCAGGTGACTCACCTGGTCCAGCTGTTCGGCCAAATAACCGCTCCGTTGCCTATCGAAGAACTCGAGCCTCATCTGCAGGAGACGCTCCAGCGCTTGGCTCCGCACATTCATGATGAACCGGCTGTCGGCGATGCCGGAGAGCGCCTGTCCGGCAAACCCGAGGATCGTACTGAACAGGAGAGCGCCGGCGGCCAGTGCCCCGTAGAAGATGATGGTGCCGACCTCGCCGGCGGCAACCCCCCGGTCGAACAGGAGTCGCGCAAGATAGGGCGGAAGGAGGCCGACAAAGCTATCCAACAGGGTCGTCAGTCCCGCAAGCGCGAACATCCCCTTGACCCGCCCGAACGCAGGGCGCAAATATCGGAGCCGAGCCAGCCTCCGCATGTTCCCTCCCTCTCAGACAGGGCGCACGTCTTCTTGCGATGCAGTCTTGCGGATTCCACGTGGTACGCCCGCCACCTTCCGGCGGCGCCGCCTACGGGCTTATGCGCAAGGTGTGTTCGCGGCGCTCGTCAGACGGCCAGTATCGCAGCAACTGGGCATCCCGATCCGCCTGCCACGTGCCGCCGGACGCCTCAACCCGATAACCCTGAGGGTACTGCAGGTCCGGCACGAAGATCTCCGTCGGCGCCACCAGTTGCGGATCGGGGATGAAGCTGAACTCGAAGCGGCGGCTTCGGGGATCGAAACGCAGGCGTCGCGCCTGGCCTGCGGTGGCCCGGGGATACGGGCGGACTGCCGCGCGGAGCGCCCGCCCGCCCGAGTTGAGGTCGGCGGGGGTGGTCTGCTGGTCGCGGCTGAAGATCGAGAGGTCCTCCCCATTCCACCGATCCCCGCGATCGTTAGTGTTGTCGGCGGCGTAGTTCCACAACGCCGAGTCGAGCAAGTTGGCCTCGATTGCCTGGAAGCTGCGATCGAGGGCCCGCTCCGGCACCCTGAGGTCCCCCCTGCGGTAGGCGGTCCGGTCCGGCAGGTCGAAGGGCACGCCGAACTCCCCCAGCACCACGGGGACGTCTCCGAGGCGTTCTCCGGCTCCCCGCCGGAAGAGCGCAAGCTGCTCGGCGAAGGACTTCCGGATCTTACCCGGCAGGCCGGCGATTACCCGCCCCCGGTGGTTGTCCACCGCCAGGAAAGGGCTGTACCGCCTGGCCACGAGGACGCTCACATCATACCAGTGGGGCGCGAAGGCCACATTTTCGGCATCGCCGGGGCCCCACCGGGGCGGAAGCCCTCCGGGCTCGGTCTCGAGGAAGATGACTGCGCCCGGATGGGCGGCCCGGATGGCCGCCGCGAACCGGTTGGCGAACGGACGGTAGTAGTCCTGTCCGAACTCCACCTCGCTTTCGTCCACCCGGCGGAAGTGATCCGGGCGGAGCAGCCGGGGTGCCCCGGCGGGATCGCGATCCCACACGCCATGCTCCCGCCAGATGCATTCGACTCCGTCCCGCCAGGCCCGCTGCCGCTCCTGGTTGAGCAGGATGGCCCCGTCCCTCCGAAAGCCGAGCCTGCCCAATCGCCACGAGACGACGGCCTGTGGTATGCCGTCCCCGAGCGCCATAGCCTGCAGCGGCGTGGGGCACGCGCCCAGGGTGAGCCGGCCGGGCGGCGCGGTCAGGTCGCCGCATCCGATATAGCCGGGCAAGGGTTCATTCATGGTATCGTAGCCCAGGACGTGTTGCAGGCCGCGCAGGCGCCAGGCGACCTGCTGGATCGCGGCCAGATAATGCCGTTGCAGGAACTCTTGGACCGGCTCCCCCCCCCCTCTGGTCTTCGGCGCGAGATCGT
>DOZU01000071.1:0-777 GCA_003517845.1 Clostridiales bacterium
TTGGCGCGCGCCCAGTCCGATAGCTTCATGGCAATAATATGCCACTGAAGCCCCCGGCTTTCAATAAAGGATTCACCAGTTGCGAACCCCCTTCCGGATGAGGTCGATGCCGCCCAGGAGCGCCGGCAGGTGAGCCTCATCTCCGGAGTAGGTGTCCAGCGCCGCGCTGGCCAGCAGTTCTTTCAATAAGTCCTTCATCTCAGTCTTACCTCCCCCGTCACTCGCGTGACCCGGTGACCACTTTCGGTGTCATTGTATCTGACCGACTCCGTCACGTAGTGACGGCCACCCGGTGACCAAGCATGTTCTTCGCGCACGGGCGAAGCCAAGGGGGTTTGCGCCGCAGTATCTGGAGGCCCATGGTGGTCTCTTCGGAACACCCGAGCAGGGGATCGTTCAGCGGTCTTCCCGGGAACGCGTGTCAGGCGCTTCGGGGCGGCGAGGGGCCCGCCGCAAGACCTCGCGTTCCCATCCCTGGTCGCTGGGCTGGTAGTACGGGGTGCGTAGTCCCTCGGGCAGATACTGCTGGGCCACCCAGTGTCCCGGGTGATCATGCGGGTATGCATATCCCTCGCCGTGGCCGAGGCGGGCGGCACCCGGGTAAGAGGTGTCCCGGAGATGCGCCGGCACGGCGGGCGACCGCAGCTCGCGCACATCCGCCTCCGCCCGGCCGAGGGCGACATAGCACGCGTTGCTCTTGGGGGCGGCCGCCACGTAGACCGTCGCGTGAGCCAGGGGGATCCGCCCCTCCGGCAGGCCCAGCAGCTGCACGGCCTG
>DOZU01000071.1:1118-3187 GCA_003517845.1 Clostridiales bacterium
GAGGCGGCCACGGCGATCACCAGGGCCGTCGGGTCGGCGTTGCCCACGTCCTCGGAAGCGGCGACCACCAGCCGGCGGGCCGGGATCCGCGGGTCCTCGCCCGCCTCCAGCAGCCTGGCCAGCCAGTAGAGGGCGGCATCGGGATCGGTTCCCCGCAGACTCTTGATGTAGGCGGACAACAGATCGTAGTGTTCGTCGCCCGTCCCATGGTGGTATAGCAGCCGTCGCTGGACGGCATCGGCCACTACCTGCCGGCCGATCCGGCGGATGCCGTCCGGTCCGGGGTCCACGCTGCCGGCGGCCAGTTCCAGGACGTTGAGGGCGGCACGGGCGTCTCCCCCGGCCTGACCCACCAGGTAGTCGCAGGCGTCCGGCTCCAGTTCCACCCGCCGCGAACCCAGCCCGTGAAGCGAATCGGTCAGGGCGCGGCGTACGATGATCGCGACCTGTTCATCGGCTAGCGGCTGCAGGCGGAATACCCGGCAACGCGACAGGAGGGCGGCGTTCACCGCGAAGAAAGGGTTCTCGGTGGTCGAACCGATCAGGGTGACCGTGCCGCCTTCCACTGCCGGTAGCAGCGCATCCTGCTGGGCGCGGTTGAATCGGTGGATCTCGTCTATGATCAGGACCGTCCTGCGGCTGTGGCGGCCCAGGCGCTCGCGGGCGGCTTCGATGATCCGGCGCACGTCCGCTACCCCGGCGGTCACCGCGGTCAGTCGCTCGCAATGATGGGCGGTGCGGCTGGCCACGATGTGGGCGAGGGTGGTCTTGCCGCTGCCGGGCGGACCGTGCAGGATGAGGGAGGGAACGCGGTCTTCGGCGATCGCCGTACGCAAGAGACGGCCTGGCCCCAGGATATCCTCCTGCCCGAGGAACTCGTCAAGCGTCCGGGGCCGCATCCGGGCGGCCAACGGGGCTTCCCGCTGCAGGCGCTCCCGGTCGTGGGCGTCGAACAGCCCCCCGTCGTTCACGCCGATCGGCTCTCCCGGGCCACCGCGGCGATCGCCGCCGCGGCGTAGTCCACGTCCTCCCGGGACACGTCCTTGTGGGTGACCAGCCGGACCCGATGGGCGTCCATGAAGCCCGCCTTCACGCCCCGAGCAGCCAGTGCTGAGCAGAATCCGGCTGCAGCCGGCCCGGTCTCCAGCATCACCATGTTGGTATCCACCTCCTCCGGTCGAACCGCGATACCGGGGAGGTCGGCCAGGGCCGCGGCCAGGCGCCGGGCATGTTCATGATCTTCGGCCAGCCGATCGACCATGTCCCTGAGGGCGATCAGGCCGGCTGCGGCGATGACTCCCGCCTGGCGCATGGCCCCGCCCAGCACCTTTCGGGCTCTCCGCGCTCGCTGCACCCACTCTCGCGGGCCGGCCAGGATGGAACCCACCGGCGCTCCCAGGCCCTTGGACAGGCAGAACATCACCGAATCACAACCAGCAGCGGTGCGGGCCGCCGGGACTCCCAGGGCGACGGCCGCGTTGAAGATCCGGGCGCCATCGAGGTGGACGGCGCACCCGGCGGCATGGACCGCGGCCGTGACCGCATCCCATCGATCCAGGGGCCACACCGCGCCACCCGCCCGGTTATGGGTGTTCTCCAGGCACACCAGGCTGGTGCGGGGGAAGTGGATATTGGCGGGACGGACGGCCGCCGTCACGGCCTGGGGGTCGAGCACGCCGCGGCGGCCGGCCAAGGGCCACACCTGCACTCCGGCCAACAAGGCGAGTCCGCCGGCCTCGTACCAGTAGATGTGGGCATCGTGCTCCACGATGATCTCATCGCCCCGGGCAGTGTGGGTCAGGACGGCAGCCTGGTTGGCCATGGTGCCGCTGGGGAGGAAGACCGCCGCTTCCTTGCCGACCATCGAGGCGGCCAACTCCTCAAGGGCATTCACCGTGGGGTCCTCGCCGTATACGTCATCCCCCACCTCCGCCACGGCCATCGCCCGCCGCATGTCGGCGGTAGGTGAAGTCACGGTGTCCGAACGCAGGTCAACAATCCGCACGGCGGCACCCCCTTCGAAACTAAAACCCCGCTGTGTCGTGGAAGCGGTGGTTTTTGAACCTGCT
>DOZU01000041.1 GCA_003517845.1 Clostridiales bacterium
ACGACGTGCTTGTACTCGGCGTCCATGCTGCCGCGCAACGCGTCGGCCATGCGCCACAGCTCGGCCTCGTAGCCGACGGTGGCGCCGTTGGTCTCCGTTCCGCGCGATTTCTTCTGCACAGACCTTGCCATGGCTTATCCCCCATCGATGCTGGTGGCGTATTCCCGCCGGCACAATACCCCGGTCCCCGACGAAGTAAACAAGCACATCGGCGTCTAGACTATCCTCGATCGGCCGGATTAGCTCAACCCGCTCCTGACGTCGCATGGTCTAACCCGCCTCCGGGTGCTGGCTTCGCCAGACGGGGCATGTTCCAGGAACCGAAGGAGTCAGCGCTGCTTCTTCTCGGCATCAGCAAGCCAGCGCTTGCCTTCTAGGGTGATCTCCCATACCCCCCTCGGAGAGTTGGCAGATAGCAGGCCCTGCTTGACCATCTTATAGCGTTCCCATTGTGCTGTGTTGTGCCAGCTAGTCCTATCAGGATCTGACGGAAGGGGCTGACGATCGCGTTCATTCAGCCGGTCCTTCATCAAACCTTCAACTTTGTCGAGTACCCTGCCCATCGTGGCGCGCCCTCCTAAAGTCTCGAGGGCGCGGAGAATGGGAATGCGGAACTCATCCCCGGGTGTCCTCAAGACAGGGTCCGGCCCATCGTCGGGCTCTTTTCCGTAAGTGGCGGGGAAAGCATCGCTCCACTCCCCTTGGAGGTCAATGACTCTATCCCGGAATGCGGTCATCTGCAGGACCTTTCCGGTTATATCCTTTACCTCATCATACTTGCCGCTCCGGCAGAATTGAGCCCCGTCCCGATCCAGGGCTGCAATGGCGTTCTCGATTTCCTCAAGAACGATGTCAAAGGCTAATGCAACCTCATTCCGACCCACTACGCGCCCTCTCATCCTTCGAAACCCCCTTCACCCTTACCCTTACCTCCGGCACCAGTCCGTATGAAATCAGGCCTCACCGCAGCCCCAGCTCCTCCAGCCGCCATTCCATCGCTGCCCGGGACACGCCGAAATATGTGCAGAGGTCCCGCAGCCCCTTCCCCCTGGCCTGCAGTTCCCGCACCGCGTGCTCTGGCATCAGCAACTGGACGGCGTAGGTGTTCGCTTCTCGCTCCGGCCGGTCCTGCCTGCCGACGTGGCAGAGGAACATCGCCTGGACGTGCCGGTGCAGCGCGCAGCGGCCCAACTCGTGGGCCAGGCTGAACAACTGACGGGTAAGAATCATGCGGGAGTTGATGCCGATGCAATACCCGCCGTCGTCCTCATGGATGAGGAGCCCGGCAATGCGGGGAGAGCGGAAGGGGTAGTAGGCCACGTCGATGCCCCGGCGCTCGGCCAGCCACTCCTGGCCCTCCCGCAGCTCTTCGTGGCGACTTTTCGGCTGCACCCGGTTCCGGGTCGATGCCGAGTTCCGTGAGCGTGAAGGAGTGGGCGAGCGACATGGCGCACCTCCCTGGGAACGGGCGTTCGCATCGCCTCAACTATATCACCGCGCGGTGTCGAAGTCTGTCGAGTTATGGAAGCACCAGGCGCCTGACTGCAACTTCCGCTGTTTCCGCCACTCGATGCAGGCCCCATCGTGCCAATATGAGGTGAGACACCTTCACCGCCAGAATTACTGACCCGACAGGGCGGAGGAAGGAGCAACAAGCTATGGCGGTCATGCTGACCCGAAAGAAGGTTCAGCTTGCGCCCATGCAGGGAAGGCCCCCCGAGTCGGAGGTCCCCGAGAAGGCGAAGCGACGGAGCTTCAGCCTCGAGTACACTCAGACCACCGGTAGCGTGGTGGCCAGCATGGTCTCAGTCTCGCGGATATGCTCCAGCGTCAGCCGAGCGGCCCCCTCGCCATCATGATCGGCCACGGCCGCTGCCATCGCCGCATGCTCGTCAAGGGAGGCAATCGCTCGGGCCCGTATCGTCTCGTCGAGCACCAGGAAGCGATGGCCGTGTAGCTGAACGGTGGCAATGGCCGTTTTCAAGTAGGGGTTCTTGGCGATAGTTGCTATTGCGAAGTGGAAATCCCGGTCGTGCTTCAGGTAAGGGAGATACTCGCCCGCCGCTATCGCTTCCCGCTGGCGGGCCACATTCTCCATGAGTCCCCCGGCGTCCGCGGGGGTGCACTGGCTTGCAGCAAGTCGAGCCGCTTCCGGTTCGAGGAGCCTCCGCATGAAGAACACGTGCTCCATGTCCGCCCGGACGAGGCTGGCGACCATGTAACCTCTGCCGGATACGCTCTTTACCAGGTGCTCGAACTCCAGCTTCTGCAGCGCCGCCCGCACCGGAGTCCTGCTGATGCCCAGCTGTTCTGCGAGTTGTTCCTCGTTCAGCAGTTCGTGCGGGGCGAGTTGGCGGCTTACGATGGCCTCCTTGAGGACCTCGTAAGCCCGATCGGCCAGCGACCCCGGAATGCCGATCCTGGGGAATTTCACGTGGCGGACTCCCCTTTCGTCCACTTCTCGAGGAGGTTCGCCCGGTCGGTCTCTGGCAGTTCCAGCACCCGCTCGCCCGGCACTGCGGCAGGACCAGCCGGCGGCCGGACAATGCGATCCGATTGGGTACGTATGCGTACCCAACACGCTGACTTTAGCACGTTCCCGCCGCCAGGGTCAACCTGGGGCAGGGGCGGGTCCGGAACCCGCCCCTTCCGGCTAGTAAGCGTAAAAGCCGCGGCCCGTCTTCTTGCCAAGCCAACCTGCGCGTACCAGCTTGCGCAACAGGGGACTGGCCCGGTACTTCGAGTCGCGGAACTCCTCGTGTAGCACGTCGAGGATGGACAGGACCGTGTCCAGCCCAATCAGGTCGGCCAGGGCGAGAGGCCCCATCGGATGGTTCATCCCGAGCTTCATGACGGTGTCGATGCCCTCAGGGCTGGCCAACCCCTCTTGCAAGCAGTAGACGGCCTCGTTGATCATCGGCATCAGGATGCGGTTCGCCACGAATCCCGGCGAGTCCTGAACGGTCACCGGCGTCTTGCCCATCCGCCGGGCGGCCTCGTCGACCGCCTGGTAAGTTGCGTCGGAGGTGGCGGCGCCGCGGATGACTTCCACGAGTTGCATCAGCGGCACCGGGTTCATGAAGTGCATGCCGATGACCCGGTCTGGTCGCCGCGTGGCGGCCGCCAGCTCGGTTATCGGCAGGGAAGACGTGTTGGAGGCCAAGATGGCCGCTTCCTGACAGACGGCATCGAGCCTTCCAAACAGCTCGCGTTTGACCCGAATGTCCTCCACCACCGCCTCGACCACCAGGTCCGCGCCGGAGGCCGCTTCGAAGTCCACGACCGGCCGGATGCGGTCGCGGATGGCCGAGCGGTCGGCGGCGGCGAGCTTGCCCTTCTCCACCCCTCGGGCCAGTAGACGGTCGATGCCCGACAGCCCGCGCTGGACCAACTCGTGGGTCATATCCCACAAGATGACCTGGTAACCGGCATGGGCGGCCACCTGAGCTATGCCCGAACCCATCTGACCCGCCCCGACCACGAAGATCTGTTTGATGGTCATGGCCCCTCCATTCTCCCTATGACTTCAGCCGGCCCGTTCCAGCACGGCGGCCGCGCCCATGCCCCCGCCGATGCACATGCTGACCACGGCATAGGTCGACTTCCGCCTGGCCATGGCGTTGAGGGCGGTGACCGTCAGCTTGGCGCCGGTGCAACCCAGGGGATGGCCCAGGGCAATGGCGCCACCATGGATGTTCACCCGATCCGGATCGAGGTTCAGGAGGCGCTGCACCGCCACCGCTTGAGCAGCAAACGCCTCGTTGATCTCGAAGAAGTCGGCGTCGGCGAGGGCGATCCCGGCCAAATTGAGCGCCTTCGGGATGGCCTCGACGGGACCGATGCCCATGACGTCCGGATCCACCCCGCTGGCCGCGAAGGAGCGCAGGGTGGCCAGGGGGGTGAGGCCCATGGCCCGCGCCTTATCCGCCGCCATCACCACCACCGCCGCGGCTCCGTCGCTGGTCTGAGAGGTATTGCCGGCGGTGACCGTTCCGCCCGCCGCGAACGCCGGCTTGAGCTTGGATAAGGCTTCCTCGGTGGTATCAGACCGGACGCCCTCGTCGGTCTCGAAGACGACGTGCCGCACCTCGACCGCGCCGCCGGGGCGAGTCTCAGTGATGCGCGCTTCGACCGGGAGGATCTCCTCCTTGAACAGGCCGCCGGCGATCGCGGCGTGGGCCTTGCGGTGGCTGTGGAAAGCGAAGCTGTCCTGGTCGGCGCGGGTGATACTCCACCTGCGGGCTACCTCCTCGGCCGTGAGGCCCATGCCCAGGTACGCTTCGGGCCAACTCCGGGCCAGT
>DOZU01000080.1 GCA_003517845.1 Clostridiales bacterium
CGGCAGATCGCCAACAACGCTGGCTATGAGGGCTCGGTCGTGGTGGAGAAGGTCAAGCACATGGGGAAGGGCATGGGCTTCGACGCCCTGGCGCTTGACTACGTCGATATGGTGAAGACAGGGATCATCGACCCGGCGAAGGTCGCTCGTTGCGCCGTGGAGAATGCCGGCAGCATAGCCGGGCTCATGCTGACCACCGAGACGGTGATCGGCGAGAAGCCGGAACCGGATGAGGACAAGGCTCCCCGGTCGCGCATGACCTGACGCCGAACGCGCATGCACGGGAACGGGCGGGGGCGGCCCCGAGGGTCGTCCCGCCCGTCGCATGGAGGAGGTTTGTTGGAAGAGCTTCGGGAACTCAAGCGGCGACGACAGGCAATCATCCTCGCCCACAACTATCAGCCCCCCGCGATCCAGGACCTGGCCGACCATGTTGGCGACTCGCTGGAGTTGAGCCTCTTGGCGGCCCGGGCCGACGCCGAGGTGATCGTGTTCTGCGGCGTCGATTTCATGGCCGAAGCAGCCGCGCTGCTGGCGCCGGATAAGCTGGTACTACTGCCGGATCTCCGGGCGCGGTGCTCGCTGGCGGACATGATCACCCCGGAGGACGTGCGCGCTCTTCGGGCCATGCACCCCCGCGCGGCGGTGCTCTCCTACATCAACAGCTCCGCCGCCGTCAAGGCGGAAAGCGACGCGACCGTCACCTCGTCCAACGCCCTGCGGGTGCTGGAAGCCCTCCCCAACGAGGAAGTCATCTTCGTGCCCGACGGGAACCTCGGCCGTTATCTGGCCGCCCACAGTGGGCGCAGGATCATCACCTGGGACGGATATTGCCGGGCGCACCACGAGGTCAGAGTCGACGACGTGCGTACCGCCCGCCGGCTTCATCCCCAGGCGGTACTGATGGCCCATCCGGAGGTCCGCCCGGAAGTCGCGGCGCGGGCCGACCTGGTATTGGGAACCGGCGGCATGGTCCGGGCGGCTCGGGAACGAGCGGAAGTCGAGTTCATCGTCGGGACCGAAGCCGGTCTGCTTCACCGCCTGACGGAGGAGAACCCGGAGAAACGCTTCTATCCCTTGTCGCCGTCGCTATGGTGCCAGACCATGAAGTATACCACCCCCGATCGGATCGTCGCTTGCCTGCGGGAACTCGAGCCGCGAGCGCAAGTGCCCCCGGGCGTCGCCGCCCGGGCCCGCCGGGCGGTGGAGCGGATGGTGGAACTGACATGACCCTGGAGCCGATCCTGTTCGAAGACCTGGTCGATCGCGCCTTACGCGAGGATCTAGGCGCGGGCGACCTGACCACCGCGGCCCTCGTGCCCCCAGAACTCGCGGGCGAGGCCGGTCTGATTTGTCGAAGCGGCGGCGTGGTAGCCGGCCTGCCGGTTGCGGCTTGCGTATTCCGGCGGATTGACCCGCGGATCGAACTCGTCGCACTCACCGCCGAAGGCGAGTTGACTCGGCCCGGGGCCCGGCTGGCCACCGTTCAGGGACCGGTTGCCGGCATCCTCAAAGGCGAACGCGTGGCGCTCAACTTCCTGCAGCGCCTGTCGGGCATCGCCACCGTAACTCACCAGGCGGTGCAGGCCGTGGCGGGCCATCGCGCTCGCATCATCGACACGCGCAAGACCACGCCGACCCTCCGGCTGCTCGAGCGATACGCGGTGCGGGTGGGCGGGGGGCTGAACCACCGCTTCGATCTCGGCTCAATGGTGCTGATCAAGGACAACCACTTGCGCGTGGCGGGGAGCGTAGCGACCGCGGTCCGGGTGGTCCGCTCCCGCCTCGGTCCGGCGGTGAGGGTGGAGGTAGAAGTGGAAAGCCCCGATCAGGCAGAAGAAGCGGCCGCCGCCGGGGTCGACCTCATCATGCTGGACAACATGGACCCGGCGGCCATGGCCGAGGCCATGCGGCGCATCGCCGGCCGCGCTCGGGTGGAAGCCTCGGGCGGGATCCGCCTGGAGGATCTGCCGGCCATCGCGGCGACCGGCGTGGACTTCATCTCGCTCGGCCTCCTGACCGCCCGGCCGCCGTTGCTCGACATCAGCCTGGAAGTGGGATGATCGTGCGAAAGCCCAGCGACGAAGACATCACGGACTGGACCTACGAAGCTGCTATAGACCATTTGTACCGGATCGCCCGCCGGGGCAGCGCCCTCGGGCTCGAGCGCATCGCCCTGTTGCTTGACCAGGCGGGGAATCCCCACCACTTCTTCAAGTGCATCCACGTGGCCGGCACCAACGGCAAGGGCTCCACGACCGCTTTCATCGCTTCCATCTTGGAAAGCGCCGGGTTCAAGACCGGCCGCTACACCTCCCCGCACCTTGAGGTGTTCGAAGAACGCATTTCCATCAACGGCGAGCCGATGAGCCGGGATGAACTGGTGGCCCAGGTGAGCCGCCTCAGCCGGCTAACCGGCGACTCGGCAGCCGAAGACCAGCAAGCCACCTTCTTTGAATTCGTGACCGCCCTGGCTTTCGAGCACTTCCGCTCGCGGGGAGTGGATATGGCCGTCCTGGAAGTGGGGCTGGGAGGCCGGCTGGACGCGACCAATGTCATCGAGCCGCCGCTGGTGGCGGTCATCACCAGTATCGGCCTCGACCACATGGAATATCTCGGCGACACCCTGCCGGCCATCGCCGCCGAAAAGGCGGGCATCCTCAAGACCGGCTCGGTGGCGGTGACCGCAACCCGGGACCCGGCGGCACTGGAAGTCATCCGCCGGACCGCCGCGGAGCGACGAGTCGACCTGTGGACGGTCGCCTCGGCCGGGACCCGGGGCGCCGCCGACGTCTGCTGGCGGAAACGCGCGTCGAGTCTCGAGGTCCAGACCTTCGACCTGTCCCTCCCTGACGGGGAATACGCCGACCTCGAGATCGCCCTGGCCGGCGACCACCAGCTAGATAATGCGGCCTGCGCCGTTGCCGCCATTCACCGTCTCCGCACGACGGGCCGCCCCGTCCCCGAGTCCGCCATCCGCGGAGGATTGGCTCAGGCGCGCTGGCCCGGCCGGTTCGAGGTGCTCCGGCGCCGGCCATGGGTGATCCTGGACGGGGCCCACAACCCTCAGGGCGCCGCGGTACTCTGCCGGACGCTCGAGACGGCCTTGCCCGGGGCCCGGCCGGTGATGGTGCTGGGCGCCATGGGCGACAAGGACCTCGACGGATTGGTGGAGCCGCTGGCTGCGATGGCGCGGATGGTAGTGGCGACCCGCCCTTCTTATCCCGGTAGGGCCGCCGACCCGGCGGCGATCGCCGCGGCGGCAAGGCGCGCGGGGGGCGAGGTCCAGGTGGTCGAGCCCGCCGAGGCGGCCTTGCGGCGCGGCCTGGATCTCCTGGCGGGAGAAGATGACGTCCTGGTGGTGGCAGGATCGCTGTACCTCGTGGGCGAAGCCCGGTTTCGGTTGCGGGCCTGGATGACCGGAGACGCCGGTAGTTGGCGGGAGCCGCCGGCGGAGTATGGCGGCCGCCGAGCCTGAGCCGGGACTGACCGAGAGGAGAAAGGCATGGACGACAAGCCGAGCGTGTCGGTGATCATGGGCAGCCTATCGGACTGGACGACCATGAAGGAAGCCTGCTCGGTGCTGGCCGAACTCGAGATCCCTTTCGAGAAGCGCATCGTGTCCGCCCACCGGACGCCCGAGGGGATGTTCGCCTTCGCCAGCGAGGCGGCGGCCCGTGGCATCAAGGTGATCATTGCCGGTGCCGGAGGGGCGGCCCATCTGCCGGGCATGGTGGCCTCGCGTACGCTCCTGCCCGTGATCGGCGTGCCCGTGCCATCCACCGACCTGCTCGGACTCGACTCGCTACTATCGATCGTCCAGATGCCGGCCGGCGTCCCGGTGGCCACGGTGGCGATCGGCGCCTCCGGCGCGAAAAACGCGGCCCTGCTGGCGGCGCAGATCCTGGGCATCTACGATGGGCAGCTGGCGGCGCGGCTGGCGGCCCGCCGGGAGGCCGCGGCCAGGCAGGTCCTGGATACGAAGGAGTGGCCGTGATGTCCGTTCGGCCCATGCTCCCGGGGAGCACGATCGGCATCCTGGGCGGCGGCCAACTGGGTCGGATGATCGGCCTCGAGGCGCGGAGGATGGGGTATGACGTGGTATGCCTCGATCCTACCCCCGACTCACCCTGCGGGCAGATCGCTCGCGAGCAGATCGTTGCCCCGTTCGATGATGTCGGCGCCGCCCGCCGTCTGGGGAAGGCTTCGGATCTCATCGTATACGAGTTCGAGAACATCCCCTTCCCGGTTGTAGAGATGCTGGAGCAGGAGTTCCGGTTGCCCCAGGGCAGCCGTATCCTCCGGATCTCCCAGCATCGGGGCCGGGAGAAGACGGCCCTGGCGGAGGCCGGCTTCCCCGTGGCTCCCTTCCGCCTGGTCGGTGATGCCGCCGGACTACGCCGCGCCGTCCATGAGTTGGGGCTGCCGTGCGTGCTCAAGACCTGTGCCGGCGGATACGACGGCAAGGGGCAGATGGTTTTGAATGCCCCCCCCGACCTCGAGGCGGCGGCCGCCGAATTGGATGCCGGGCCGCCCTTAACTGGGGAATGGATTGTTGAAAAGTTCGTCTTCTTTTTGTGCGAAGCTTCCGTTATAGTCGCGCGGCAGGAAACTGGTCAGACCACGACGTATCCCGTAGGAGAGAACGCGCATCGCGCAAACGTGCTGCATAGCACGGTCGTGCCCGCCCGCATCGATCGGGCGCTGCAGGCGGAAGCGGAGGCGCTCGGCGAGGATATCGCCGATGCGCTGGGACTGGTAGGTCTGATGGCCATCGAGTTGTTCGTGACCCCCGGTGGACTGATCGTGAATGAACTGGCGCCGCGACCGCACAATTCCGGTCATTACACCTGGGATGCCAGCGTTACTTCCCAGTTCGAGCAGTTGCTCCGGGCGACCGGTGGCCTCCCCCTCGGGTCCACCCGGCTGTTGACGCCGGTCGTGATGATAAATATCCTGGGAGAGCACGTTCCGGCCGTCCTGAGCGGAATGCCCTGCTTCCCGGACAACGTCAAGGTGCATCTGTACGGCAAACGGGGGGCGCCGGCAGCCCGTCGCAAGATGGGGCACCTGAATGTGCTGGGCGGCGACCCGGATGCCGTGCTGCACTGGGCGGATCGACTTTACCAGGGACGTGCCATCTGAAGGGGCACCGCCCGCCGGAGGGATGGAGGATGCAAGTGGATAGCTACAAGGTGAAGGCGGGGCCGGAAGGTTATCTGCCGCCGGCTGCCGCCTGTGTCGGTGTTTGCTTGCCGGAGAGAGGGTATGCGCTCCTGGAGGGGGAACTCGTTCCCGAAGAAAGGGCTCTGGAGGAGATCGCCCGGCGCCTGCTGTCGGCGCGCAACCCCGTGTTCTTCCCCGGTCCCCTGATCCTGTGGGACTGGAAAGAAGGCGTGGCCGAAAAGGCGCGGGCCCTGCAAACCCTGGCGAGAGAGGTCGGGGCCAAGATCATCCCGATGCCCGACTATCGGCCCAAGTACCCCATGATC
>DOZU01000246.1 GCA_003517845.1 Clostridiales bacterium
CGGGCCGGCGAGGACCTCGCCCTCGCCGAGGAACTCGTGATACAAGCCGCCGTAAACCACCGCCCGTTCGGCCACGTAAGCGGCGGCGTCCCGGAAGAGCGGCAAGTCTTCGCCGGACGGGCGCCCCTGGGGCGGGGCCGGCCAGAGATCTTGCCGGGCCTGCTCGGCGGCGACGCGCACGAGGTGGGCGCTGAACGCCCCCCGCGCGGGAGTGGCGATCAGCACCAGCGTACGCACCCGGCCGGCCGCCCCGGGCAGGCGCAGGTAGTACCGGCCGATCAATCCCCCGTAGCCGTAGCCGACCAGGTCCACCTCGGCCGCGCCCGTACGCTCGACCACCCACTCCACTTTCCTCGCTAACTCGCGGGCGGCCAGGCGGACGAAGTCCTCGTCTTCGATGGTCGAGTAATCGAAGGGGAACGCGTCCCGGCCCGGATGGTAGCCCCGATCCGCCAACTCGGCGAGCAAGCCGGCTCCCCGCCGCCCCGGCCCAGGTGCGTGCCCCCAGGTCCGCCCGGCCTCCCCTCCCAGGCCCGGCACGAGGATTACGGGCACGCGGCGGGGGCCCGGGTCGCGGGACCGGATCGTCACCGTCCCCGCGCCGGCCAGCGCCGGATGCAGCAGGATCAGCCCGACGATGACCGTCGCGCTAGCGCGGACCCACCCGCACCTGCCGCCGCTCCCAGAACCCATGGTTCAGCACTTCCAATCGGGTCACCGGTTCTCCCCGCTCGAAGGCGGCGCGCGCGATCGCCCAGTCTTCCTCCCAGCGCAGGAGGCGGACAGCGCCCGCATCGCGGACGAACGCCACCAGCCACCCATCCCCAGGCTGTAGCACGATCTCCTCGTCGCCGGCCCGGATGCGGACCGCGCCCTGATCGTCGACGCCCAGGAACTCGAGGTCAAAAGGTATGAGGCGTTGCTGGTTGTCGATCACGTTTTGCCGCCCCAGGGCGGCGCCGTGGAGGTCCCGCACCTCTCCTTCCAGGCGCAGCGGGTCGGTGAGATGCAGGGTCCAGGGAAGACGGTCGGCCCGGCGCACCTCCTGCACCAGGGTAACCCCCCGCCCCCGGGCATGATAGGCTACGAGCAGGCGGGTGCGACGGCCGGGGGCCATGGCGCGCTCGCCCACCACCAGGGAACCCCCGGCCAGATCGAGGCGATAGGCCGGCTCCCGGCGATCGTCGGCGGGCGCGGCCTCCAGAGCATGGCTGTTGGCCTCATCCACCTCTACCAGGACGAAGGGGCGCCCGGGACCGCGGCCGAGGGCGGCCAGCACGGGCAGCAGCGCCAGGAAGGCGATGAGCGGCAGCAGGCGATGGGGGCGCCGCAAGGCCTTCACCTCCGCGGGATGGCCGGTCGCCGAGGAGTTCCCCCGGGGAGGATCGGGCACCTCCCGCGGAGGCTGTCAAGGCATCGACAAGCTGCGAGCCGGGGAGCAGGACGCATGGCGGTCGGCGCGAGGGAAGAAGGGGACTAGGGGAGCCAGTTGCGCAAGCGGATGCGGGTGTCGAAGACGATTTCCTGCTCGGCACCCGCCTGGACCGCGAGCAGGATACTGGCCGTCATCGCCTGGGAGGGGCTGCCATCGGGGAGGGTGATGGCGACCGAGACGGTGGCAGTCTCAAAACGCGTGACCCCTTCGAGCGCCAGGGTCCCGCCGGCCGTCTTCACGGTGAGCGGTCCGGTCACGGCCGGTTCCACCAGGCGATAGAGCCGGGCCTCCAGGCGATAGTAAGTGACGATGTGGGCGGTAGTGCGGAAAGCCAAACCCTGCGGCGCCACCGCCACGGCGCTGGCATAGCGTAGTCCCCGCACTTCCGCTCCGTACCACGTGCGGTCGTAGCCCTCCACGATGTCGTCCATGACCCGCTGGGCGGCGGTCTGCACGTCGTATTGCCCGCGGCCGATCCATTCGAGGCGGCCCTGGGCGGCGAACAGGACCATCACCCCGCCCAGCACCAGCGTGAGCATGCCGCCGGCGATCAGCAGTTCCAGGGTGGAGAAGCCGCGCCGGTCACCCGCCACGCTAGATACCCCCCCGGTACAGCAGGAAGGTCCAGTTGGCCATGGGTACGGGATGCTCGGCCCGCGGCAGGCGCCAGGCGCGGAGCACCACCTGGATGAGTTGCCGCGGGGCTGGAGGCGCCGGTTCCAGCACCAGTATCGTCCGCTCGACATCGAAACCGCTCGCCTGGTAATTGGCCCAGACATGGTTTTGGATGTTGTCGAAGGGCTCCAGTTTGGTCTCCTCGGCCGCCCGGCGCAGGAGGTTAGTCGCTTCGGCCGCATCCTCGCCGAGCCGGATGCCGGCCAGCGTGGCATTCATGCCCTGGACCACGGCCACCAGGGCCACGCCCAGGATCAGCACGACCACCATGAGTTCGGTGAGCGTGAACCCGCGCTCGCCGTCAAGGGATCGCATCACTGATACTCGACCCACTGGCGGTCGACGGGAGTGCCCGCCGGCCAGGGGATGTCACCCATCGCGGGGTCATAGTCGAATACGTCCTCGATCTTGCCTTGACCGGATATGATTATGTCCTCCACCACCACCGCCCCGACCAGGTCGGCGGTGCCGCTGATGCGGAGGGTGGAATAGGG
>DOZU01000004.1 GCA_003517845.1 Clostridiales bacterium
ACGCGGTTCGAGACCTTCTGGCCGGCCGATGTCCACCTGGTAGGCAAGGAGATTGTCCGATTTCACGCCATAATCTGGCCCATCATCCTGATGGCGGCAGGTCTGCCCTTACCCCGCCAGATATACGGACACGGCTGGCTGGTGTTCAAAGAGGGGAAGATCTCCAAGTCAAGGGACAATTCGGTGGACCCGCTGGTCCTGATCGACCGATACGGGGTCGACCCAATCCGGTATTACTTGCTTCGGGAGATACCATTCGGTGCCGACGGGCAGTACTCGGAGGACAGCCTGATAGCCCGAGCGGACTCCGATCTGGCCAACGATCTCGGAAACCTGCTATCGCGATCTACCGCCATGATCGAGAAGTTCTGGGGAGGGGTAGTGCCCCATCCCGCCGGCAGCGACGGCCAGTTGCCGGCCGCGGTGGACCGGGCCGTCGGGGAAGTCTCCCGGGCAATGCAGTCGCTGCAGCTGGCGGATGCGCTCGGTGCCATTTTGGAGGTAGCTCGGAGGGCCAACAAGTACATCGAAGAGCAAGCACCCTGGGGACTTACCCGGGCTGCTGACGGCGCGCGGCGCCTCGGCAGCGTCTTGTATGATCTGGCTGAATGCCAGCGGATTCTCGCCGTCTTGCTCAAGCCGTTCCTCGTGCGAGCACCCGATGCCATCTGGCATCAGCTCGGCATGCCGCGCGCGGTGGCGGACGCGACCCATCACGACCTGACCTGGGGCGGCCTGCCACCCGGGGTGACCATCCGCCGCGGGGAACCGCTGTTCCCCCGCATCGTCAGCAAGGGGGCCGACCGTTGAGGCTGTCACCGCTGGTAGACACGCACGCCCATGCGGATGGCAACCCGGCAATCGCCCTGCGGGAGTTCGAGCGCGCCTTTGCGGCAGGACTGGTAGGAGTGGTCATCGTCGGCATCGACCTGGCTTCGTCCCAGATCGCCGTCGACCTGGCCCGACGTGAACCCCGGGTTCGGGCGGCGATAGGGGTTCACCCCCATAACGCCTCGCGCTGGACGCCACAAGTCGAACGCGACCTCCGGACCCTGTCCCAGCGGCCGGAAGTGGCCGCGATAGGCGAGTGTGGACTCGACTACTACCGCAACCTCTCTCCCCGGGTCGAGCAGGAACGGGCCTTTCGCGCTCAGGTCCAACTCGCTCGGGAGACCGGTAAGCCCCTCCTCGTCCATGATCGGGAAGCTCACCGGGAAGTGCTCGAGGTGCTGTCTGCGACGGGCTGCCCGTCAGGTTGCGTGTTGCATTGTTTTTCCGGGGACCGAGTCCACGCGGAGCGGTGCCTTGAACACGGCATTTACCTGGGAATCGCCGGCACGGTCACCTATCCCCGCTCGCTGGCCCTGCGCGACGTGGTCCGGTGGGCGCCCCTTGACCGGCTGCTGCTCGAAACGGATTGCCCCTATCTATCTCCCGAGCCCCTCCGCGGGCGGCGGAACGAGCCGGCCAACCTCCCCCTGATTGCCACGGCCGTGAGTCGGCTCCGGGGCATTGAGCCCGAGGAAGTCGCCCGGGCTACGACCGCGAATGCGCGCACCCTCCTGGGTTGGCCGCAGCGGGCGGAAGGTGAGTAGCCTGGCCGGCGCCGATCCGGGTCAAGATCTCACGTCGGTCGCTTACGTCCGCGAACTCCTGCGGCGAAATGGGCTGGCGCCGCTGAATCGCCTCGGGCAGCACTTCCTCGTGAATCGGAGAGTTCTCGAGGAGATCGTCACTTCGGTGGACCCCGCTCCCGCGGACGTCATCCTGGAGATCGGTCCCGGACTGGGGACGGTGACCCGCGCCCTGGCCCCGGCCGTGCGCCGCCTGGTGGCGGTGGAGGTGGACCGGGGACTGGTGGGACTGCTCGGTTCGACGCTCGCCGGCCTCATCAACGTTCGCGTGGTGGCGGGAGACGCCACGCGAATGGATCTCGGCGAACTCCTGACCCGGGAAGGGGAAGGCGTTGCCAAGGCTGTGAGCAACCTGCCGTACTACCTGACCAGCCCCCTCCTATTCCAGTTGATGGCGGTAGAACGCGTGAGGAAGCTGGTACTGATGGTGCAGGAGGAGGTGGCCGGGAGGCTCATTGCCGCGCCGGCCACGAAGGAATATGGCGCGCTCACGGTCGCGGTGAACGCGGTCTGCCAGGTGCGGGTGGCGGCGCCCGTGAGCCGGCATGCGTTTTACCCGGTGCCGGGCGTGGACTCGAGCCTGGTGGTGCTCGCCCGGCGTGACTCGGGAGGACCGAGCGCAGTTGGTCCGGCCCTATCCGCCGTGACGAGGGCAGCCTTCGGCTACCGGCGCAAGACACTGACCCGGGCGCTTGCCGGGGCGCATCTGCCGGGAATGGATCGGACCCTCGCTTATGAGGTGCTCGCGAGGGCGGGGATCGACGGGCAGCGGCGAGGTGAGACGTTGAGCGTCGAGGAGTTCATGGCCCTCGCGCGGGCCGCTCAAGGACTGCTTGGGCGAGACTGGCCCCAGCAGCCGGTTTGAAGCACGGTTGACCAGGAAATGGCCGCCCGCTGGCACCGCTTTGCGTTCTCCAAGACGAGATCCCGTCTGCTCTGCATCGAGAGCCCCGCCCCTCTCGCCCCCCTCTCGGTCCTCCTCAAGGGGGATCTTCGCTCAGGTTTTTCGTGAGGCAACTCGCGGTCTTGAGTCGTCAGGAGTGGGCTAGTATAATGGGTCCATGCCGGGTTATTCGGTGGAGTACAAATCCAACAACAACGTGGTCTATTCTTGCAAGTACCATGTCATATGTGGACGGCTCGGGCCGTCCTCCTTCGGGGCCGGGCCCTGGAGTCGGAGCGGGTCGCCTGCGGAAGAGAGGACAGCCAAGGCCGAGGCCCCGGATGTTGTGGCGGAAGCGCGAGCTTCTGGCGAGAGCCGGGGAGAGGCAGCGGTGGTTCCCCTCAGAACCCCCCGGCTTTAGCCGTGGGGAGGTTCAGCGGATAAGGGGCATCGTTGTGAGATGAAACTGGCCATTGGCGGAAAAGGCGGTTCGGGGAAGACCACTCTGGCTGCGGGTCTGTGCTTGTTTCTAGCCGGCCAGGGCTATCAGGTGTATGCGGTTGACGCCGACCCCGATGCCAGCCTCGGCCTCGCCCTCGGTTTCCCGCCCCGATTGCTCGATGGTCTGGTCCCGCTGATCGAGATGGAGGAGGTCGTCAAGGACCGGGCGGGCAGCGGCCTGTTCTTCGTGTTGAATCCCCGCGTCGACGACCTGCTTGACCGTTTTTCGGTGCGGCACGGCGACATCCGGCTGCTGCGCATGGGGGCGGTGAAGCCGGGAGGGAGCGAATGCTACTGCAATGAAGCTAGTTTCCTGCGAGCCGTGGTCACCGCGTTGTTCCTGGGGCGACTGGACCAGGTGGTGATGGACATGGGGGCGGGGATTGAGGGTTTCACCCGGGGTACCGCCCGCGGCGTGGACCTCCTGATCGTCGTCAGTGAGCCCAGCCCGGCCGGCGTGAAGTCCGCCCGGACTATCGCCGTGCTCGCCGCCGACCTGGGCATCCCGCGGGTAGCGGTCGTGGGCAACAAGCTGCGCAATCCCGCCGAACGCGCTTTCCTGGAGTCCCGCCTGGATGGCATCGAAGTCCTGGGTCATCTGCGCCACGACGATGCGGTGCTCGAACGCTCCATCGCCGGGCCGGGAGGGCCGCCGCCGGTCTCCGCCCCCGGACTGCGGGCGGACGTGGAGGAAATAGGCCGGCGGGTGTTGGGGATGATGGGAGAGACGCCGGGGAGGGAGTAACCATGCCCGTGCGGGTAGCGATCGCGGGGAAAGGCGGCACCGGCAAGACGAGCTTCGCCGCCATGCTCATCCGGACCCTTCAGGAAGGGACCGGCGGCACCATCCTGGCGGTGGACGCCGATCCCAACTCCAATTTGCATGAGGCGCTGGGGATCGCCGTCCCCCGGACGGTGGCCGATGTGCTGGAGGAAGTGAAGACTCCCGGGCCTCCCCCGGCCGGCATGCCCAAGAGCCAGCTCATCGAATACCGGCTCCGCTCGGTACTGGTGGAGACGCCCCGGCTCGACCTCCTGAGCATGGGCACGCCCGAGGGGCCCGGCTGCTACTGCTTCCCCAATGACCTCATTCGCCACCACTTGGCGGCGCTGGCTCGCGACTACGACTTCCTGGTCGTAGACAACGAGGCGGGGATGGAGCATCTGTCACGCCGCGTGGCGCAGGACATGGACATGACCTTCGTGCTGAGCGACGCCACCGTCCGGGGCTTGCGCACGGCCGGTCGCATCCGGGCGCTGGTCGACGAGATCGGGCTGAAGCCGGGTCGGGTCTGGCTGGTGGTCAACCGGGTGGTCGATCGCCGTCCCCTGGAGGAGGCCATCGCGGCAACCGGCCTGGAAGTTGGCGGCTTCATCCCCGACGACAAGGGCGTGGCCGACCTCGACCTCCATGGGGAGCCGCTAGCCCGGCTGCCGGCGGGCTCGCCCGCCCTGCAGGCGGTCCTGGCCGTCGCCACCCGGGCGGGCTTGACCGATGGCCGCACCTCGGACTGAACGGGGATTCCCGCGGAAGGGGGCCGCGCCTTGGCTGTTGAGAGGATCCTGGTGATTGGCGGAGGCGTGGCGGGGATGGCTGCCGCCGTCGCCGCCGGCCAACTGGGCTGTGAAGTCACCTTGGCCGAGCGCGAACCACGGCTCGGCGGCCAGGCGGTTGCGTACGCCTGCAAGGCCACCGACCGCTGCCTGCACTGCGGCGTGTGCCTCGTGTCGGATCTGCGGGAGGAACTCGCCGCATCGGCCGTCGCCGTGCGGACGGGCACGACCCTGTATGCGCTGGAAGGCCGGCCGGGCGCGTTCCGCGTCGAGTCGAGCGACGGCGTCCTGGAGGCCGGGTCGATCATCGTGGCTTCGGGGATGACGCCGGCCCCCGCCGCGGAATGGCCCGACCTGGGTCATGGGCGGCTGCCCGGCGTCCTCACCGGCACCGACCTCGAGCAGGCGATGCGGCGGGGCGAGCCGCCGCCCGGGGAGCAACTCGCCTTCGTGCAGTGTGTGGGCTCGCGCTGCCCGGCGCGGGGCCGGGACTACTGCTCGGAAGTCTGCTGTCCCTACGCGTTGCGCCTGGCGCTCGGCTTGCTGGCCGATCGCCCTGACCTGAAGATCAGCATTTTCTATAATGACCTGCAGACCGCCGGTCGCGTCACCCGCAACCTGTATGAGCAGGCGCGGGAGAAGATCCGGCTGATCCAGGGGATACCCGCCCGGGTCGGCCAGGCGGACGGCCGGCTTTCGCTGGTGTACGACGATATCCGCCAGGCTACCGTGAACCGCGAGGCATTCGACGGCGTGATCCTGTCCGTCGGCATCTGGCCGCGCCCCGACGCCTCGGCCCTGGCCCGGGCGATGGGGATCAACCTGGATGCTGCCGGCTTCTTCGCCGGTCAACCCGGCGCCAACTGGCTATCGTCCCGGCCGGGAGTGTTCCTGGCCGGTTGCTGCCAGAAACCGCGCAACCTGGCCGATAGTGTGGCCCACGGTCGGGCCGCTGCCACGGCGGCCGCGGCCGCCCGGTGGGAGGTGAAGGTCGGATGAAGGCCGACATTTTCGTTGCCGGCGCCGGCGCCAGCGGCTTGGCCTGCGCCGGCGCGCTGGCCCGCCTGGGCCATCGCGTCGCCCTGGCGGAGGCCAGACCCGCCCTGGGCGGCACCCTGCGCAGCCTCCCCGGGTACCTCGGGTCGCCGGCATGTGACCGGCGCCTTTTGGCCGAGCTGGAGAGAGGACTTGGTCCTATCGAGGTGCTGCTCGACACCCGGCTGCGCGCCATCCGGGGCGGTCCGGGCCGCTTCCAGCTAGACCTGGACGGCGCGGGCGGTGAGGCCCGCACCGTGGTCCTGGCCACGGGACTGGAAAGGACGTCGGTGCCGGAGGCGCACGGCTTGAAAGCGGGCCCTCGGGTGCTCGGCCTGTCGGCGCTGGCGGAGTTGCTGGGCCGGCCGGAAACGGCCATCGCCCGCCTGCGCGGCCGCCGCCTCGCCCTGTTCCTCGATGGCTCGGCCGCCGACAGCCGCCGCCAGCATGCGGCCGCCCTCAACCTGGCCATCGCCGCGCGCCGCGACTTCGCGGCGGAGGTCACCTGGTTCGGCCGAGATCTGCGGGTGGCCGGCGAGGGTCTGGATGCCCGCTACCGGGTGGCGCGCGACCTGGGGGTCACTTTCTTCAAGCAAGGGGAGCGCCCCCTGAAGCTGCAAGACGAGGGCGACTCATTCTTTGTCGAGGCATGGCTTGACGGACTGCCGGTAGGCGTCAACCTCGACCTGGCGGCCATCGACGAGCGGGAGACACCGCGGGGAGAAGCGCACCTGCCGGCCGGCGGGCAGGTCGACCCCGGGCCCGCCCGCCCCAATATGCGCCTGGGCAACCGCAGTCCTCGGCCCGGCATCTTCCTCGCCGGCAGTCTCCGGGCCGACCTCGACCTGGAGGGGTGCCTGGGCGACGGTCACGCGGCCGCCGCCGCGGTCGCCGCCTTCCTCCGGCAGCCGGCGGAGGAAGCCCGGGCGCGGGTGGACGGACAGCGCTGCGCCCGATGTCTCACCTGCGTACGGCTGTGCCCGCACCGGGCGATCGCCATCCAACCCGACCCGGCCGGGATCCGGCTGGTGGCCGTCCCCGACCCGGCCGCGTGCCGCGGCTGCGGGGCCTGTGCCGCCGCCTGTCCGGCGCTGGCCATCACCATCCCGTCCTCCACCGATGAAGCGATATACGGCCGGCTGGGGGTGACGGCATGAAGCTCCTGGCTTTTGTATGCGAACGCTCCGCCTTGCGGGCCATCGAGGAGGCCGAGGCCGGCGGCTTCTGGCCGCCGGGCTGGGAACTATCCCCCGTGCCCTGCTCGGGCAGGGTCGATGTCCTGCATGTGACGGGCGCCCTCACCCGGGGCTATGCTGGCGTGATGGTCGTGGGGTGTTTTGAAGAAGCGTGCGAGTTCCTGCAGGGGAACCTGGTGGCCGGCCGGCGGATCGAATACCTGCGCGGACTACTGAAGGAAGCCGGGGTGGACCCCGCCAGGGTGCGGCTGGAGTTCGCTTCGCCCGCGGGCGCTGCCCGCCTGGCCCGGGCGGCGCGGGAGATGCGGCGGCAGGTGGACGCCATCGGGAAGGGGGAGGGGTCATGAAGGCGGCGGCAAGCGCGAGTCCCGCCCGGCTGGTCAGCCCGCGGTTCAAGTACGAGGTGGCCGCGCGGCCCGGGGGCCAGGCTATCAAGGCTTGCTTCGGCTGTGGGGTGTGCACGGCCGGCTGTCCGGTGGCGGAGGTGGACGCCGCCTATAATCCCCGGCGCATCATCCGCATGGTGCTCCTGGGATTGGAGGAGGACGTGCTGACCTCCGACCTGATCTGGCTGTGTACGGTGTGCTTTACCTGCTATGCCCGCTGCCCTCAGGATGTCAGGTTCACCGATGTCATGGGCGTACTCCGGGAACTGGCCGTCGAGCGCGGTTACGTACATCCGTCTTTCCCCGCCCGGCTGAAAGCCATGGACGATCTCGCTCAGCAGCTGAGGCTGGGAGCGGCGCGTTCCCTGGCGCGGGACAAAGCCGCCGCCGGCCCTCCGGACCCGGGCGACCTCAAGCGACTGATCGCCGAGGCAGGGGATAAGACATGAGCGGCGACGTGACCGGCGCGGCCCTGGTGGTGGGAGGCGGCATCGCCGGGATGCAGGCCGCCCTGGACCTCGCCGAGTCCGGTTTCTACGTTTACCTGGTCGAAAAGTCGCCTTCGATCGGCGGGACCATGGCCCGGCTGGACAAGACCTTCCCTACCAATGACTGCGCCATGTGCATCCTGTCGCCGAAGCTGGTGGAGTGCGGCCGCCACCTGAACATCGAGACGCTGACCGGCTCGGAAGTGCTGGACATCGCCGGCGAGCCGGGCAACTTCACCGTTCGCGTGCGGCGCCATCCCCGGTACGTGGATCTCGCGCGTTGCACCGGCTGCGGCGACTGCGAGAAAGCGTGCCCGGTCCGGCTGCCCAACGAATATGAGGGCGGGCTCAACCTGCGCAAGGCCATTTTCCGGCCCTTTCCCCAGGCTTACCCCAACGCCTTCGCCATCGACAAGGCCGACCGTCCCCTGTGCCAGGTGTCTTGCCCGGCAGGGGTGCATGCCCAGGGGTACGTCGCCCTGATCGCCGCCGGCAAGTTCCCGGAAGCCGTGACCCTGGTGAAGCGCGACAACCCCTTCCCCGCCGTGTGCGGCCGGGTATGCCACCACCCCTGCGAAGCCGCGTGTCGCCGGGGCTTGCTCGACGAACCGGTGGCCATCCGCCCGCTCAAGCGGATGATCGCCGACTACGAACTGGAGCATGCGGCCGAAATCGCCTTGCCCGAACGCTCCGCGCCCCGCCCGGAACGGGTGGCGGTGGTCGGCTCCGGCCCCGCCGGGCTGACCTGTGCCCATTACTTGGCCCTCGACGGCTTCCCCGTGACCGTGTTCGAGGCCTTGCCGGTGCCCGGTGGGATGTTGACCGTGGGCATCCCCGAGTACCGCCTGCCGCGGGACATCCTGCGGGCGGAGATCGATCAAATCGCCAGGCTGGGAGTGGAGATCCGCACGGGGATAGCCTTGGGCCGCGACTTCACCCTGGATGACCTGACCGCTGGCGGCTACCAGGCGGTATTCCTGGCGGTCGGGGCGCACCGGGACCAGAAGCTGGGCGTGCCCGGCGAGGATATCCCGGGCGTCGTATCCGGGGTGGAGTTCCTGCGGCAGGTCAACCTGGGCGAGCCGCCGGCGGTGGGCCGGCAGGTGCTGGTGATCGGCGGCGGCAACGTCGCCATCGACGCCGCCCGTAGCAGCCTTCGTCTGGGCGCCCGCAGCGTGACCGTGGTGTACCGCCGGTCCCGGGGGGAGATGCCGGCGGCGGGGCACGAGGTGGTGGCCGCCGAAGAGGAAGGCATCGAGTTCTCATTCCTCACCGCTCCTACCGCCGTGCTCGGCGAAGGTCAGGTGCAGGGCCTGCGGTGCCTTCGCATGCAGCTCGGCGAGGCCGATGCCTCGGGCCGGCGCCGGCCGGTGCCCGTGCCCGGCTCCGACTTCACCCTCGAGGCGGACCAGGTGATCGTCGCCATCGGCCAGACGCCCGACACCGCCTTCGCCCCGCCGGGGATGACCGATCGGTGGGGTAACCTGGCGGCCGACCCGGAAACGCTCGCCACCGCCCGCGCGGGAGTGTTCGCCGGCGGTGACGCCGTGACCGGTCCGGCCACGGCGATCGAGGCCATCGCCGCCGGCCGTAAGGCCGCCGCCTCTATCCGCCGTCACCTGGAGGGAGAAGCGCTGACCGCGGCGCGGCCCATCCCGACTCCCGCAGTGGGGCCGGTGCCGTGGGGCAGGGAACGGGCGCCGCGGGCGGCCATGCCGGAACTCGACCCCGGCGCTCGCCGGGGCGACTTTCGGGAAGTGGAACTCGGGCTGAGCCAGGAGGCGGCGATGGCCGAGGCCAGGCGCTGCCTGGACTGCGGCGTCTGCGCCGAGTGCCGGGAGTGCGAGCGGGCCTGTCAGGCTCGCGCCATCGTCCACGACATGGGGCCCGAAGAGGTTGAGTTGAAGGTGGGGGCGGTCATCCTGTGTCCGGGCTTCGCCACTACCGCCCCGGAGGACCTCGTACACCTCGGCTATGGGCGCCACCCCAATGTCGTCACCAGCATGGAGTTCGAGCGGATCCTGTCGGCGTCCGGGCCCTACGACGGACATGTGGTGCGGCCGTCGGACCGCAAGGTCCCGCGACGCATCGCCTTCCTGCAGTGCGTCGGTTCGCGGGACCTCCGGCACGGCGAGGGCTACTGCTCCTCCGTATGCTGTATGTACGCCCTGAAAGAGGCGGTCATCGCTGTAGAGCACTCGGCCGAGGAACTGGCGATCAGCATCTTCTACATGGATATGCGCGCCCACGGCAAGGACTTCGAGCACTACCTGAATCGCGCTCAGCGGGAATACGGGGTGCGCCTGGTGCGCAGCCGGGTGGAGGCGGTCGAGGCTGGCGCCGCCCCGGGGGACCTCACGGTGCATTACGCCGGGGAGGACGGCCGGCCGACCCGGGAGGATTTCGATCTGGTGGTGCTGTCGGTGGGCATGCGGCCGGAACCGGCCATGGTCGAACTGGTCGAGCGGCTGGGGATCAGCACCGACCGGCACGGGTTCCCCCGCACCCCCTCCGGGAAGCCCACCTGCACTTCCCGTCCCGGCATCCTGGTGGCCGGACCATTTGCGGCGCCCAAGGATATACCCGAGACGGTCGTGGAGGCCAGTGCCGCCGCCGCGGAGGCGGGGACGGTGCTCGCTTCTCGGCGCGGCGAACTCGTCCGGCACAAAGAGTACCCCCCCGAGCGGGCCGTGGCCAACCGCCCGCCCCGGATCGGCGTGTTCGTCTGCCACTGCGGCATCAATATCGGCGGGGGCGTCCGGGGCAAGGAAGTGGCCGAGTTCGCCCGCCGCTTGCCTTACGTGGTGCATGTTGAGGACAACCTGTACACTTGCTCGCAGGATACGCAGGATCGTATCAAGCAGCTCATCGAGGAGCATGACCTCAATCGGGTGGTCGTGGCCTCCTGCTCGCCGCGGACCCACGAGCCGCTGTTTCAGCAAAGTATCCGCGAGGGCGGCCTGAACCCATACCTGTTCGAGATGGCCAACATCCGCGACCAGTGTTCATGGGTGCACATGCATGACCCCGACGCCGCCACGGCCAAATCCCGGGACCTGTTGGCGATGGCGGTGGCCAAAGCCCGCCACCTGGAACCGCTCTACCGCGTACCCGTCCCGGTCACGCGCGCCGCGCTGGTGATCGGCGGCGGCATGGCCGGCTTGACCGCTACCCTCGCCTTCGCCCGGCAGGGTTACCCGGTATGCCTCGTGGAGCGCGAGGTCGAGCTGGGAGGGCAGGCCCGCCGGCTGACCCGGACGCTGGAGGGCGAGGATGTGCCCGCCCTGGTGGCCCGGACCATCGACGCGGTCAGGACCCACCCGCTGGTGACCCTCTATACCGGATCCCAGGTTCGCAGCATTGAAGGTTTCGTCGGCAACTTCGAGACCGTCCTGGCCACCCCGGAGGGTGAGGTCGCCGTGCGCCACGGGGTGGTCGTGGTCGCGACCGGTGCCCTGCCGGCCGTGCCCCCCGAACCGAGTTACGGCGCTGACCCCGGGGTGATCACGCAACTTGAGCTGGAAGAAGCGCTGGCCGGGGGACGGGTGCCCGAGGGCGATGTAGTCATGATCGGCTGCGCGGGCTCGCGCACCCCCGAACGGCCGTACTGCAGCCGGGTGTGTTGTTCGCACATGGTGAAGAACGCCCTGGCGCTGAAGGCGCTCGATCCCCGGCGCGAGGTCCACGTCCTCCACCGCGACATCCGCACTTACGGGCTGAAAGAAGAGCAATATCGCGAGGCGCGGGAGGCCGGCGTCATCTTCTACCGTCACGCGGAGGATGATCCTCCCCGAATGGCCGCCGGTGAAGGCGGTCGGCGGGAAGTGACGGTGACCGATGAATTGCTGGGCATCCCGGTGCGCATCCCCGCGGGACTGGTGGTGCTGGCTTCGGGGATCGCCCCGCGTCCCGATGCCCGCGCGCTCGCCCAGGCGCTCAAGGTGCCGCTGAACGCCGACGGCTTCTTCCTCGAGGCCCACGTGAAGCTGCGACCGGTCGACTTCGCCACCGACGGGGTCTTCGTCGCGGGGCTGGCCCATGCCCCGAAAACCTTGTCCGAGAGCATGGCCCAGGCGCTGGCGGCGGTGGGCCGGGCGGCTACGGTCATCGCCCGCGACTCGATCGAGGCCGGCGGAGCGGTGGCCGAGGTTCGCGAGGCCCGCTGCGGCGGATGTCGCACCTGTGAGAGCGTGTGCCAGTATTCGGCCATCAAAGTCGACCCGACCCGGGGCAAGGCGGCGGTGGAGAAGGCGCTGTGCAAGGGCTGCGGGGCCTGCGCCGCCACTTGCTGGTGTGGCGCGATCGTGCTCCGCGGCTTCACCGAGGAACAGATCCTGGCGGAGGTGGCGGCGCTCCTATGAATGCGGCGAGTGCGACCTGGGAACCGAAGATCGTCGCCTTCCTGTGCCACTGGTGCAGCTACGCCGGGGCCGATCTGGCGGGGATATCCCGCCTGCAGTACCCGCCCAATGTCCGGGTGGTGCGCGTGCCGTGTTCCGGAGCGGTCAACCCCATCTACATCCTGAAAGCCCTGCAACGAGGGGCGGATGGCGTGCTGGTCTCGGGGTGTCATCCCGGAGACTGCCACTACCTGGCGGGCAACCTGGTGGCGCGGCGCAAATTCGCCTTGCTCAAGCGGCTCCTGGAACAAGTGGGGATCGAGGAACAGCGGGTGCAATTCTCCTGGGTCTCGGCGGCCGAGGGCCAGAAATTCGCCGATGTCATCCGCAAGGTCGTCGGCGACGTGAAGGCGCTGGGGCCGGCGGGATTCCTGTCGAAAGCGGGGCGAGCATCCTGTCCTTGACGGCGAACCTGCGGGAAACGGCGGCGCGACTGCTGGCGGAGGGTACGGTTCAACTCGTGCTGGGCTGGGAGCGGGGGACCTCACCCCTGCGCACCACCCCCCTGTTTGCCCGGGCGCCGGGGGATGCCGAACGGCTGGTGTACGATCCCACTTGCGACCACAACCTGTCCGGCTATCTCGGGCGCCTCAAGGAAGGGCGGGTGGCGCTGGTCGCCCGGCCCTGCGAAGCCAGGGCGCTGGTGGAACAGGTGCGCGAAAACCGGATTGCCCGCGACCGGGTGCTGGCCATCGGCCTGCCGTGTTCCGGGATGATCTCGCGGCGCGCCCTCGCCTCCCGCCTGGCCGACCGCGTGATCCGCGAGGGCCGCCTCGCGGGCGACCGCCTGGTCGTGGCCGGGGACGGTTGGCAGGAGGAGTTCCCCTGGGCGGAAGTGCGGGACCCGGCGTGCCAGGGATGCCGACTGCCCGATCCCGGGATATACTGGCTGGCGCCCGAGGCGTCCGCCCCTCCCGAAGGCGACCGCTTCGCACGGCTCGAGGCGCGGAGTCTGCTATCGCCCGAGCGGCGCCGGGAAGAGTTCCGGCAGGCGGCCGAGCGGTGCATCTCCTGCTATGCTTGCCGCCAGGCGTGCCCCTTGTGTGACTGCGCGGAATGCTTCACCGACCGTGCCGCCCCGGCCTTGCTGGGGCCGACCGCCGACCCGTCGGAGGCGATGCTTTTCCATCTCGTCCGGGCCATGCACCTGGCCGGCCGCTGCGTCGACTGCGGCGCCTGTGCCCGCGCGTGCCCGGTGGGCGTCGATCTGCGTCACCTCCACCTGGCGCTGGAGCGGGAGGGCGCCGAACGCTTCGACCACCGCCCGGGAGTCGACCCGGCGGCGCGCCCCCTGGTCGGCAGTTTCCGCCCGGAGGACCGGGAGGAGTTCATCCTATGAAAGAGAGGCCTGCCATGGCGGTCTTCCTGAGTTGCGACCAGCTGCCGGCGGTCCTGGCGGCTTCCGCCGAGCGCGGCCCGACCTGGGTGGCGGCGGGACGGGGCGAGGATTCGGGCTTCATCCCTTACCGTCCCGGGCTGTGCCTCGACCGGGAAGCCGGTCCCACCCGCCGCACGCTCAAGGAAGTGTTCCTCCCCCGCGCCGAGGTGCTGTTCGGTTACGAGACGGTGGACGGCGTCCCCCGGTTGCACCCGGCCGCACCCTCCGACCTGCCCAGGGTGATCTTTGGGGTGAGACCGTGCGACGCCCGGGCGCTGGCCCTGCTCGACCCGGTGTTCGAGGAGCCCCCGCATGTCGATGGCCTGTGGGCGGGCCGGCGGCAAGCGGCCACCCTGGTGGGGCTCGGGTGTGACCGGCCTGGCCCGGCCTGCTTCTGCCCGGCGGCAGGCGGCGACCCTCTGGGCGAGGAAGGCCTGGATGTATTGATGGTGCCGGTGGATGGGGGCTACCTCGTGCGTCCCCTGACCGAGCGGGGTCGGGCCTGGACGGAGCCGCTGGGGCTCCCGCCCGCCCGGCCCGAGCAACTTGCGGCAGCGGAGGCCGTCGCGGACCGCGCCCGCGAGCGCTTGGCCGGCGGGGCCCCCGTCGACCTTCAGGCGACGCTGGCCAGTGGCTTCGAGCACTCGCTATGGGATCGACTGCACGAGCGCTGTCTGGGCTGTGCCGCGTGCACGTACCTTTGCCCTACCTGCCACTGCTTCGACGTGGGCGACGAAGACGGCCGGCGCTGGCGCCGCTGGGACTCATGCATGTTCCCGACCTTCACCCTCCACGCTTCCGGCCATAACCCTCGCACCAGCGGGAAGGAGCGCATGCGCCAGCGGCTGATGCACAAGTTCTGTTACTACCCGGAGCGCCGGGGCCGTCCGGCCTGCGTCGGCTGCGGCCGTTGCGTGGAGATTTGTCCGGCCAACGTGGACCTCCGCTCGGTCCTCGAGCAGCTCAAGGGGGTGCGAGCTTGAATCCGTACCTGCCGCACCTGGCGGTCATCCAGGAGGTCATCCCCGAGACTGCTTCCCAGGACGTCAAGACTTTCCGGGTCGCCTTCGCCGAACGCGACGCACGGGATGGATTCCGGTACGAGCCGGGCCAGTTCGCCGAGGTATCGGTGATCGGGGTCGGCGAGGCACCCATATCCATCACCTCGTCGCCGACCCAGGAAGGTTACCTCGAGTTCGCCGTGAAGCGGGCGGGGGTGATGACCACGGCCATGCATCACGCCCGGCCAGGCGATTACCTCGGGGTCAGGGGCCCCTACGGCAACCACTTCCCCTACCGGGAGATGGAAGGCAAGGATGTGGTGTTCATCGCCGGCGGCATCGGCCTGGCCCCTCTCCGCTCGCTGATCACCTTCGTGCTGG
>DOZU01000224.1 GCA_003517845.1 Clostridiales bacterium
GGAACCCAGTTCGGTAAATTCCCGCAGCGTGGCGAGGCGCTTCTCAGCGATCTCGCTGAGGATCCTCCCTCGCCGATAGGTAAGGTAGGCGTAGGCAAGCCGGGGCGAGCGGCCTACCCTGCCCCGAAGTTGATATAGCTGCGCCAACCCAAGGCGATCTGCGTCTTCCACGATCAGGGTGTTGACGTTCGGCAGGTCCAAGCCCGCCTCGATAATGGTGGTACACACCAGCACGGAGTAGTCCCCGGCAACGAATCGAAGGAAGACATCCTCGAGTTGGCTCTCCCGCATCTGGCCGTGAGCTACCGCGAGGCGCACGCCGGGGATCAGGGCGCTCAGGCGTTCCGCCGTGCGGCAAATGGTCTCGACCCGGTTGTGTACGTAGTAGACCTGTCCTCCCCGGGACAACTCTCGAAATATCGCCTCCCGCGCCAGATCTTCCCCGAACTCGCAGACATAGGTCTGTACCGGATGGCGATCGTCGGGGGGAGTATCGATGACACTCGTGGCCCGTACGCCCGCCAGGGCCGTCTGCAAGGTTCGGGGAATGGGCGTGGCCGACAGGGTCAGCACGTCCACTCCTTCCTTGAGCAGCTTGAGTCGCTCCTTGTGACCGACTCCGAAGCGGTGCTCCTCATCGATGATCAGCAAGCCCAGATCCCTGAAGGCCACATCTCCCTGCAGCAGCCGGTGCGTGCCAATGACGATGTCCGCGGCGCCTGTTCTGAGCAACTCCAGAGTCTGGGCCTGTTCGGCGGGTCTCCGCAGCCGGGACATCAGTTCAACCTTGACCGGGAAACCGCTCAGCCTCTCCCGGAAACTGTGATGGTGCTGTTGAGCCAAGACGGTGGTGGGGACCATCACTGCCACCTGCCGTCCCTCGGCAGCCACCTTGAAGGCCGCACGGAGCGCAACTTCCGTCTTTCCATAACCCACGTCGCCCAGGACGAGCCGATCCATGGGGTGCGGTCGCTCCAGATCCTCTTTGACCTCGCGAATGCAGCGCAGCTGGTCGGGAGTCTCTTCGTGGGGGAAGAGGGCTTCCATGTCCGCTTGCCAGGGCCCATCGGGAGCGAAAGCGTAGCCGGGTAGGGCCTGTCGCCGCGCATGCAGGCGCAGCAGGTCGAAGGCCAGGGCCTTGACCGACTCCTGTACTCGGCGCCGGGTGCGACTCCACTCGCCACCGCCCAGACGATTGAGCCGCGGTTCGTGCCCTTCCGGACCAACATACTTCTGGATCACGTCGACCTGTTCCGCCGGCACGTAGAGCCGGTCGGCGCCCCCATAGCGGATGAACAGGTAATCCCTGGTCACACCGGCGACAGTAAGGGACTGGAGTCCTTCGAACGCACCGATTCCGTGTTGGACATGTACCACGTAGTCACCGTTCCGCAGCTCGCGGACATCGCCGATGCGAAGTCCGCCGTGGCGCGTTCCTGAGGACTTCCTGGCAGCCGCTCGGCCGATGACGTCGCTCTCAGCGATGAACGCGACCCGGATGTCCGCCAGCTCGAAGCCTTGGCGTAGCCAGCCTTCAGTCGCCGTTACCCGGCCCGGGGCCAAGTCCGTTCCGGCAGGCACTCCGGCATCGCGGAGCCCTGTCATCATCGCTTCGGCACGCGCGGCATCGGCGGCAATCAGACCGATGACGTAGCGCTGTTCCCTCCAGGCCCCAAGTTGCTTCAACAAGGACGGCCAACGACCTCGATAGTCCCCCGGCGTCCGACTGCGAAAGTCGATTGCGGTCTGATCAGGCGCGCGGGGCAAGAGCGAGAAAGCAACTTGGCCGCGGCGCGCCAGCACGTCGGGGAGTCGCGAGGAAGGCGCATGCAGTTCCCCCTCCTCGGGGAGCAGCCTGCCTTCCTCGATCTGGCGGGCGAGGATGTCCACCGCCACCTCTTCTCCGGAACGGGCCTGCTCGATAACTCGCGGCAACTCCTCGATGAGGATCAGCCCTCGGGCCGGCAGGTAGTCGACGAGGTGGACCAGTTCGAAGGCAAACGGCAGATAGCTTCGGCGCGCCTGCCTATCCATGGCATGCAAGTGGTCATTTACGCGGTCGCTCAGCCTCGAGCCTGCCGCTTCGCTCCCCATGGCCCGCAGGCGCCTGATGGTGGTGCTGAGGGAGTCCCCGATTGCCGTCTCGAGTGCAGTCCGCCTCGCCGGCTCGAGCACCAGTTCCCGGGCGGGGAACGCTGTGACTTCATCGCGGATGATCCCGGAACGCTGCGTGACCGGGTCGAACTCGCGCAACGAATCCACACCGTCGCCCGCCAACTCGATCCGAACCGGGACCGGCCGGGTGAATGGGTATATATCGATCAGGCCGCCCCGCGCCACGAACTCACCTGGGTGTTCCACCGGATCCGCCGGGGCGTATCCCGCCTGCACCAACCTTGCGAGCAAATCATCACGGTCAAGCGGGCGGCCTTGGCGAATGTCCAGGGTTGCATCCCGAAGACTCCCGGGTGGGGGCAACCTCTCCAACATGCCCTCGCCCGTGGTCACCACCAAGCAGGGAGAGCCGCCTTCCAGCCGCTCCAGAGCGCTCAACCGGCGCCGGTCCAACTCATGGCTGTCGGCCAGCAAGTCTATCGGCACTCGTCCCGCCGGCGGGAAGGAGAAGGTCATCGTCGCGCCCAGCCAAGTCGCGATGTCCTCCCGGGCGCGCTCGGCCGCGGCCGCATCGGCGGCGACGTAGACGGTGGGCCGCTGG
>DOZU01000198.1:0-1496 GCA_003517845.1 Clostridiales bacterium
CTATCCATGAACTCAAGTCAGAAGGGGGTCGGCCCATGGATAGCACGGTCATCGGCGTGTTCAAGTCCGAATCGCAGGCGGAGAGAGCGGTCGGGGAACTCAGAGAACGAGGCATTCGGAGCGAGGACGTATCGGTCATCGCCCGTGACGACCGGCGTGACCGCAAGACGCGGGGCGGCGAAGGCGATGGCGGCCTGCGCATGGGGCGTCAGGATGTGGGGGAAGGGGTAGCCACCGGTGGCGCAATCGGGGGGGCTGCCGGGCTGCTGGCGGGCGCGGGCGCCCTGGCCATTCCCGGCGTGGGGCCGATCCTGGCCGTGGGTCCCCTGGCGGCCGCCCTTAGCGGGGCGGTGACCGGCGGCATCGCCGGCGGCCTGGTGGACTACGGTATCCCTGAGCAGCGCGGGCGGCACTATGAAGAACAGGTGCGCCAGGGCAGCATCCTCGCCGTGGTGCGTTGCCGTCGCGAGAAAGTCGACGAGGCCTCGCAGATCCTGCGCCGCAACGGCGCGTCGGACGTGGAGACGCACTGAAGTCAGATTCTCGCTCGGGACCATAGCCGACGAGGGGCCGGATGAGTTGCCGTCTCAGGACTCCGGCCCCTCGAGCCAATCGAATCCGAAGTCTTGCATGATCCGGCGATACGGGAGGTTGTTCTCCGACATGCGGTCGGCCCGGTAATGCAGGCCGAAGTAGCGCTGAGCCGCGTTGATCCATCCCGCCTCTTTGATCTCCTGCAAGCATCGGGCGGCGAAGTCGGCGCCGTGGACTTTGTGGCCGACCTCCTCGATCCGGGTCAAGTGCTGCTCAGTGACTTCTACCCGGATATCCGCGTACTTGCGGGCATACGCGGCAGCGAGGGCCGCGTCGTCGAATTCCCGGTAAGTCTCGCGGCATACGATGGTATCAAGGCCCAGCTTGGGCCGGGGAGCTACCGGTTCCGCGCGATAGCCGAGGCACAGCAGCACGACGGGGAACACCCGCGGCGGCAGGTGGAACATGGTCTTCAGGTCGGGGAGGCAATCGATGACGGTGCCGACGTATACCGACCCGAGCCCCATGGCATCAGCCGCCACGCATATGCTATGAGCTGCGATCACCGTGTCCTGGAAGGAGATCCAGAAGTGCCGGAAACTGCGATGGGCGGCAAAGGGGGCATGGGACAGGGCGGCCCACCGCTCCAGCCGCCGCCAGTCCATACAAAACAGCAGGTTCACGGGGGCCGAGGCGATGAACTGCTGGTTAGCGCAAAGTTGGGCCAGGCGTTCCTTGGCCTCCGGGTGTTCCACCCGGATGATGGCGAAGGGCTGAAGGTTACCGCCGCTTGGCGCCTGAATGCCCGCAGTCAGTACCTGCTCGAGTAAGGGTTCGGGGATCGGCCGGTCAAGGAACTGGCGGCAACTTCCGCGGTGAGTCAGTACTTCCAGCGTGGACTGGCTCATGGAACAGCCCTCCCATAACGAGAATGCGGCCACGGTTCCTGTAGGGGCGGGTTC
>DOZU01000198.1:1837-3332 GCA_003517845.1 Clostridiales bacterium
TTCTGAACCCGCCCCTACCCCAATGTCCGGTACGTCCGATCGTACGGTCCCCGCCGCCACGTCGCTTTCCCGCTCCCCGATGTCCCTCCCGCCTTAGAACTCCTCGATCATCCCGGGTGGTTCATTTCCAGTCCGACAGGGATATTCCTCCCGCAGCAGCGCGCCCCATGCCGGAAAGGATAGCAGCAGGCGACAGGGAATAAGCAACCGGTGGCCGGCAATCCAGCCCTGCCGGGCGGTGATCGGGCCGTCCGGTCCGGAGGTGGCGGAAGGGATGACGGGCGCCGAAGTCAAGGTAGCCATCACCGGGGCGCGAGGCAGGATGGGCCGGGTGGTGGTGGCTGCGGTGGACGGGGAGGGCGACCTCTCGCCGGTGGCGGTGGTCAGCCGGGAGTACCCGTCGCGGCCCGCGCCGGGGGAAGTCCCGTTGCGCTGTTCGGACCTTGAGCGCGCCCTGGACTTGTCCGCTCCGCAAGTGGTGGTCGATTTCACTTCTCCCCCCTTCTCGATGCGGGTTATAGCAGCGGCGCACGCGCGCGGGATCCGACCCGTGGTCGGGACGACCGGTTTCACCGCCGACGACCTCACGGCCATCGCCGCCAGTTGCGCGCGTCACCGACTGCCCGCCATCGTGGTGCCCAACTTCTCCCTGGGTTCGCTGGTCCTCACCCGACTGGCCCGGGAGGCCTCGCGGTACCTCCCGGCGGCAGAGATCATCGAGTTCCATCACTCCGACAAGCGAGACGCCCCTTCCGGTACCGCCTTGCGCCTGGCCTCAGAACTCGCCGGGTCAGGGGCGAACCCCGCCCGGGCCGACCGGGAATCGCCCGCCCGCGGGCAAGTCGCCTCGGGGGTACCGGTGCACAGCGTACGCCTTCCGGGGATGGTGGCCCATCACGAGGTGGTGTTCGGCGGTCGCGGGGAGTATCTCGTCCTGCGTCACGACAGCACGAGCCGGGAGTGCTTCCTCCCCGGGTTGTTCCTGGCCGTCCGGCGGGTTGAGCATTGCCAAGGGCTAGTGCGGAGCCTGGAGGAACTGCTGGCTCAGACCGGCGACACGGCGATAGGGCCCGGCTCATAGACTGGAGCGAGTAGGTCCCCCGGCCGTCTCCGGCGGAGGACACCCTGGCCGTCCCGGGAGGCGTCATGATGGCGGACGACTTGCTTGCCGGTCTGGTCATAGCCGTGCTGGGTGGCGATCGCCGGGAGGAGGAAGTGATCCGGGTCCTGGCGAGCGCAGGCGCGAGCATCCGGACGGCCGGGCGCGATCTGGCGGCCGACCCCCGCCCGGCGCAACCCCACCCATCGGTCAACGGCGCCCTCCGATTGGCGGACGTCTTGCTGGCGCCCTTGCCTTCCCTGGGCGGTGACGGGAGGGTATGGTCGACCCTGGCGTCGGCGCCGGTATACTTGCTTCCGGCCGACATTGAGGGCATGGCGCATGGCGCGCGCGCGATCGTCGGTCGTGCCAACAGCTGCTTGCGGGACCTGGCGG
>DOZU01000198.1:3668-6917 GCA_003517845.1 Clostridiales bacterium
GCGGACGACGACGAACTCGCCATCCTCAACTCCATCCCCACCGCCGAGGGGGCAGTGCAACTGGCAATGCAGCTTTCGCCGATCACCATGCATGGTTCCACGGCGGCGGTGCTCGGGATGGGGAGGGTAGGCTTGACGCTGGCGCGGTTGTTGGTGGCCATTGGCTGCCGCACCTTCGCGTGCGCCGAGGAGCGGGCTGCCCGGGCGCGTGCGTTGACCCTCGGTTGTGAACTCGCGTCCCTCGACGATCTCGGACGGATCGCGGATCGGTTGGACTTCCTGTTCAACACCATTCCTGCTCCGGTGGTCTCCAGGGAGACGCTCGCCGGTTTGTCCGAACGCGCTGTGGTAATCGATCTGGCATCGGCGCCCGGCGGCGTGGATCTCGCGGCGTCGCGGGAGCTGGGCAAGACGGCCGTGCTCGCCCCGGGGCTCCCCGGCAAGGTGGCGCCGGTGACTGCAGGGAAACTGCTGGCACAGGTCGTCCGCGACGACCTCCTGAACTGGTCTGGCCAAGGACGGGGTGGGCGATGTCCCTGACGGGAACCAGGGTTGGGTTTGCCTTGACCGGCTCCCACTGCACGCTGGGCCGGGTGCTACCGGAGATCGAGCGATTGGTGGCTGAGGGAGCCGAGGTGACGCCCATCATGTCGCCCGCCGCGGCCTTCCTGAATACAGCTTATGGACGGGCGGCCGAGTGGCGGGAGCGAATTCGGCGCATCGCCGGGCGGGATCCGCTGACCACGTTTCCGGAAGTGGAGCCCATCGGGCCCCGGCGGCTACTCGACGTCCTCGTGATCGCCCCATGCACCGGGAACACTCTGGCCAAGCTGGCCGGCGCCGTCACCGACACCCCGGTGGTGATGGCCGCGAAGGCTCAGTTGCGGAACGGCCGCCCGGTGGTGCTGTCCGTATCCACCAACGACGGGCTGGGCCTGAACGCGCGCAACCTGGGCTTCCTGCTGGCCGCCCGCAACATCTATTTCGTGCCGTTCGGCCAGGATAACCCCCACGGGAAACCGAACTCTCTTGACGCCGATGAACGGCTGATCCTGCCTGCGGTCCAGGCCGCGCTGGAAGGCCGGCAACTGCAGCCGATCCTGGTGACCAGGTATCGCGCACCGGCGGCCGAGGTCTAGGAGGTGCCGGCCCATGGCGGCACGGCGGGTACGAGTGGGAATCGTGGGGGCTACCGGGCTGGTCGGGGGAGAGTTGCTGCGAGTGCTGGAGCAGCGTTCGCTTCCCCTCTCCGAACTACGGGTCTTCGCCACCGGGCGGTCCACGGGGAACGTCATCCGCTTCCGGGGGGAAGACCTGCCGCTCGAGGAGGCAGCTCCGGGGGTTTTCGCCGACCTGGACCTGGCATTCTTCTGCGCCGGCGCCGACGTGGCCCAGGCCCTCGCGCCGCTCGCCGTCGCCAAGGGTTGCGTGGTCGTCGACAAGTCGAGCGCGTTCCGCCGCGACCCGGGTGTTCCGCTGGCCGTACCCGAGGTGAACCCGCAGGTGCTGAGGGGTTGCCCGCGGATCATCGCCAGCCCCAATTGTTCCACGATCCAACTTGTGGTCGCGATCGCGCCCTTGCACCGCGCCGCCGGCCTCCGGCGGGTAGTGGTCAGCACCTACCAGTCGGTATCGGGCACCGGCCGGGAAGCCGTGAACGAACTCAAGGAGCAAACTCGAGCCGTCCTCGCGGGCGGGCAAGCGAGCGCAGGCGTATACCCGCACCCCATTGCCTTCAACCTCTTCCCGCAGATCGAGGAATTCGGAGCTGACGGCTACTCCCGGGAAGAGGTCAAGCTCATCGAAGAGACCCGCCGGATCCTGGAGTTGCCCGACCTTCGCATCACGGCCACGACGGTGCGCGTCCCCGTGTTCGTTGGTCACTGCGCAGCGGTCAATGTGGAACTGGAGCGGAGCATGTCGCGGGCGGAAGCGGTCCAGTGCCTGCGCGCGGGGCCGGGCATCATCGTTTTGGAGCAGGACTACCCCACGCCGCTGCTGTGCCAGGGTCGCGATGAGGTGTTCGTCGGGCGGGTCCGCGAGGATCCCTCCCAGGACCGCGGGCTCGACCTGTGGGTCGCCGCCGACAACCTGCGGAAGGGTGCGGCCACGAACGCGGTTCAGATTGCCGAGTTCTTGCTGGGAGAGGGGCAAGCAGCTTGCGGCTGATCGTCCAGAAATTCGGGGGGACGTCCGTAGCCACGCCCCGGCAACGGGCCAGGCTGGCGGAACTGGTCGGGGAAGCCATGGCGAAAGGCTATCACCCGGTAGTGGTCGTATCCGCGATGGGGCGGGCCGGCGATCCCTACGCGACCGACACGTTCATCCAGCTTGCGTTGCAGATTCACCCCGGGACGGCGCCGCGGGAGATGGACCTGCTCATCTCCTGCGGCGAGGTGATCGCGGCAGTGTTGATCGCCAACACGCTGCGGGCCTCCGGCATCGACGCCATGGCGTTCTCCGGAGGTCAGGCGGGGATCATCACCGACCTGAACTTCTCCGACGCCCGGATCATCCGCGTCGATCCCGGTCATCTGTTGCGGCATGTCGCCGAGGGGCGGGTTGTGGTCGTTGCCGGATTCCAGGGAGTCACCGAGACCGGCGACGTGACGACCCTGGGCCGGGGGGGGTCGGACACGACCGCAGCGGCGCTGGCGGCGGCGCTGGGCGCGGAACGGCTGGAGATATACACCGACGTGGATGGAGTGAAGACGGCCGACCCGGTACTGGTGCCCGATGCGCGCACGCTCCGGGTGATGAACTACCAGGAAATAGCCCAGATGGCCCGGGAAGGGGCGAAGGTGGTGCACCCCCGGGCCGTGGACATCAGCATGCACCAGGGCATTTCCGTCCTGGTCCGCTCGCCCCTGGGGGGCCAGGGCACCCTCATTGCCGGCCCCGGCCTCACCGATGTGCGGGACGACCGGGTGGTCACCGGCGTCACCCACCTGTCGGGCATGGCGCAGTTGACCGTCACCTCCCCGCCGGAAAGCGCCCGGGCCGACTTGGCGCTGGTGGTTTTCCGTTCGCTGGCCGATGCGGGGATCAGCGTTGACCTGATCAACGCGTCCCCCGACCGCCAGTGCTTCATAGTGAATCAACACCTCGCCGATCGGGCAACGGAGCGGATGCAGGAGTGCGGACTTGACGTGGTGCGCCGCGACCATTGCGCGAAGGTATCGATCGTGGGCATGGGGATGCGCGGCCGGCCGGGAGTCATGGCGCGAGTCGTGGAAGCATTGCACGGCG
>DOZU01000198.1:7310-8793 GCA_003517845.1 Clostridiales bacterium
CCCGAGAGGACCTCGTCAAAGCGGTCCGGGCGCTGCATGCCGCGTTCGATCTAGGGGCGGAACCGGTGCTCGAGGTCGTAGACCGGGGAGGAGAGGAGGCCCGATATCCATGACCCGTCTGTTCACGGCCATGGTGACACCGTTTGACGACCGCCTGCAAGTCGACTATGCGCGCGCGGGCGAACTGGCGGCGCGTCTCGTGGAGCAGGGGTCGGACGGCCTGGTAGTGGCCGGCAGTACCGGCGAGGGAGCGGTGCTAGAACCGGGGGAGCGCCTCCGGCTGTTGGAGACAGTCGTCGCCCGAGTCGGCGACCGGGCTACCGTGGTCGCCTCTACCGGCTCCAACTGCACTGCGGCCACTATCGCCCTCACCCGCGAGGCGGCCGTCACCGGCGTCCATGGCTGCATGGTGGTGGTGCCTTACTACAACAAGCCTTCTCAGGAAGGCATGTATCGCCATTTCGCCTCGGTAGCCGATACCTCTACCGTCCCGTTGATGGTCTACAACGTCCCCGGCCGGACGGGGGCCAACCTCCTCCCCTCGACGCTGGCCCGGCTGGCCCGCCTGGGCAACTTGCGCTGGGTCAAGGAGGCCGGGGGGAGCCTCGATCAGGCTTCGGAATACGTGTTGGCCGTCCAGGACACCGCCGTGGAGGTGCTATCCGGCGACGACAGCCTCACCCTGCCCATTTTGGCGGTGGGGGGCAAGGGGGTGGTGAGCGTCGCTTCTCACCTGGTCGCGGCCGACCTGCGCCGCATGCTGCAGGCCCACTGCGCAGGCAGGGTGGGCGAGGCGGCGGCAATCCATCAGCGGTTGTTTCCGCTGTTCCGGGGCTTGTTCCTGACCACCAATCCCGTGCCGGTCAAGGCGGCGCTGGCGCTGGCGGGCTTTGCCGTGGGGCCGCCGCGGCTGCCGCTGGTACAGGCGACTGAAGCGGAGGAACAGACCCTGAAGGCGATCCTGGCCGACCTCAAGCTGCTCGCGGGGTGATCGGGGCCGGCCGACCGCAACCGGCGGGCAGCGATACCAATCCGATGCGGCAGACCGGCCAGCGGAACGCAGTACGATTGATGGTCAAGTATGGTGCGCGAGAGGAGGTGCTGGGGGGTTGTTGGAGCCCCCGAGAAACGAAGCCTGACGGTGCTCGGCAAACCGGGCAACGCCCCAAGCGAGCTATCCGTCTCTACAGCAGCAGGTCCGCCGAGCCGTTCCGGGAGGGATAGCGGATGGCAACGGGATTGGGTCCGCCCGCTTACCGGGTGGAGGGTCTGACTAAGATTTACCCCCGGGCAACGTGCTGGCCAACGACCAGATCACCTTCTCTATCCCCCAGCATGAGATCTTCGGCCTGCTCGGCCCCAACGGGGCGGGCAAGAGCACCCTGATCAGACAGCTGGTGGGGCTGGTGGCCCCCACCGCTGGCCACATTGAACTCATGGGCCACCGGGTGTCCGGGAACACCGATCTAGACCCGGGAGAGAA
>DOZU01000163.1:0-166 GCA_003517845.1 Clostridiales bacterium
GGGCAAGCGCTTGGCGCCGTCGACGGTCGCCCGCCTGCTCGATGATTACTACCGGCTGCGAGGATGGGACGAGCACGGGATTCCCACCCCGGCAAAGCTCAAGGAGTTGGGACTCGACTACACCTTGCCGCTGTAGTTATGGCCACGGTAGGGGCGGGTTCTGAAC
>DOZU01000163.1:488-8722 GCA_003517845.1 Clostridiales bacterium
TTCTGAACCCGCCCCTACCCCCATGAGGCGATCTATCAGTCCCGTGCGTCTTTCATAACCCCGTGGTGCCCCGCGGAGCATGAGGGTCTCCGTGGAACTCCGCCCGCACCTGTCTGCCCGAATTTCGGCAGGGGAGTGCCGGAAGGCTGTCGAAACTAGAAGGCGTGGGGCAGGGGGAGCGATGTGAACGCCAGGAAGCGCGAGCCGATCGGCCGGTTGGAGAGAGAGTACTTGCTGGCCGTGTTGAACGCGGTGGACGAGGCAATCCACATCGTGGACGACAAGGGGTTCACCGTCTTCTACAACGATAAGGCTGCGCGCTATGAGCGGCTGGAGGCCCAGGAGATCGTCGGGAAGCACATCCTGCAAGTGTACCCGTCACTGCGCCCAGGGGACTCCACCTTGCTGGAGGTGCTGCGTACCGGGCGGCCGGTGCTCAACCGGCAGCAGACTTTCACCACCGAGAAGGGGCACACGGTCACGGTGCTTGCGTCAACCTTTCCCGTATATCGGGGCGCCGAGTTCATCGGGGCCGTCGACATCTCCCGCGACATCACGGAGGTGCGAGACCTGCTCGACAAGATCCTCGTCCTCCAGAACCGTTTCACCCGCCTCACCCGGTCCGGCCGACCCGCTGATGCTGTGCTGACGGCCCGCTATACTTTCGGCGATCTGATAGGAGAAGACCCGCGGCTGCGGGCCGTAAAGGCCCTTGCGGCCCGTGCCGCCGGGACCACCGCTCCTGTCTTCCTGTTCGGGGAGACGGGCACGGGCAAGGAACTACTGGCCCAATCCATTCACAATGCCAGTCTGCGGCGCGATCGCAGCTTCATTGCCCAGAACTGCGCGGCAATCCCCGCTGACTTGCTGGAAAGTATCCTGTTCGGATCGGTGCGGGGAGCTTTTACCGGCGCTCACGACCGTCCCGGCCTATTCGAGGCAGCGGACGGGGGTACCCTTTTCCTCGATGAACTGACCAGCCTGCCGATTGCCCTACAAGCCAAACTCCTGCGGGCGCTTGAAGACGGCTATCTCCGGCGGGTCGGCGGGATCAAACCGGTCCCGGTGGATGTGCGGATCCTCGCTTCCGGCAACCTCGAACCCACCCGCGCGGTACACGAAGGCAAGCTGCGGCAAGACCTGTTCGCCCGTTTGAGCAGCGTGTGCCTCGAACTCCCGCCCTTGCGCGAGCGCCGGGGAGACATCCCCGGCCTGGTCGAGCACTTCCTGTTGAAGCACGGCGGAGAGGTCGGGAGCTGCACCCGTCTGGCGCCCGAAGTCGAGTCCTTGTTTGCCCGGTATGACTGGCCGGGCAATGTCCGGGAACTGGAAGGAGCGATTCAGGGCGGCCTGGTGTTGGCCTTGGGCGAGGCTTGTCTGAGGGGACAGCATCTCCCCGCCCACATCGGCCGCCTCACCGAGACAAGCGACACCTGCTCTCCGGCGGAATCGGGTGGGACACTGCGAGAACGCCTCGAGGACCATGAGCGCAGCCTCATCCGGGCGGCCCTTGCCCGCGCCGGAGGAAACGTGTCGCAGGCTGCCCGCATCCTTGGTTTGCCCCGCCAGACGCTGCAGTATCGAATGCGATCGCTGGGCGAACGGGAAAGCTGAGGGCACCCTGGCAAGACAATTGCATGAACGCTGAGCGAGGGATCGGCGTAGGAGGCGAGCGGCATTGTGGTCCGAGTCCGTGCCTGGTTTGGCGACCGGTTCCCACCGCGGCAGCGGAGCGTGGCCGGGGATAACCGTCGCGGAGTGGGATGATTGGCGCTGGCAGGTGAGCAATCGAATCTCCTCGATCGAACAACTGGCCAAAGTCGTGCACCTGTCACCCGCCGCCCTCCTCGATGTGGAGGAGTGCCTGAAGATCTTCCGGATGGCCATCACCCCCTATTACGCCAGCCTGATCGATCTCCAAGATCCTCGTTGCCCTATCCGGCAGCAGGCGATCCCCACGCGTGCGGAAGTGAGCCAAGGACAGGATGACTCGCTCGACCCGCTCTTCGAGGACACCGATTCGCCGGTACCCGGACTGACTCACCGCTATCCGGACCGGGTCCTTTTCATCGTGACCGATCAGTGCTCGATGTATTGCCGGCACTGTACCCGGCGGCGCCTGGCGGGCCAGACTGACCATGCCCCCACCCGCGCCGAACTTGAGGCTCGGCTAGATTACGTCCGGCGGACTCCCCGCATCCGCGACGTCGTACTATCGGGCGGGGATGCCCTGCTCGTCTCGGACGCGCTCCTGGACCACCTGCTCCGCGAACTCCGCTCGATCCCTCACGTGGAGATCATCCGTCTGGCAACCCGTACGCCGGTGGTTCTCCCGCAGCGCATCACCGCCGAATTCTGCCGGATGGTCAGGAAACATCATCCCGTCTACGTCAATACTCACTTCAACCACCCGAGCGAACTGACGCGAGAAGCGGTCGGTGCGTGCGAGCGACTGGCCGATGCCGGGGTCCCCCTGGGCAATCAGACGGTGCTGTTGCGGGGGGTCAACGATTGTCCCCACGTCATGCGACGGCTCATGCACGGACTGCTGAAGGCAAGGGTTCGGCCGTATTACCTGTACCAGTGCGATCTGTCTCGCGGTATCCAGCACTTCCGCACGCCCACTTCCCGGGGAATCGAGATCATCGAACACCTGCGGGGTCATACCTCGGGCTTGGCCGTGCCCGCCTACTGCATTGACGGGCCGGGAGGGGCGGGCAAGATACCGCTCGGACCCGAGTATGTGCTGTCGCGATCGCCGGAATATCTCGTGCTCAGAAACTACGAAGGGGCGATAACTGCTTACCGCGAGCCGCCGTCCGGCGCTTTGGCGGGAGACAAGTGTGATACTTGCGGCGAACCCCATGACCGGCAGCCCAGCCTCGGCGTGGCGGCGGTGCTCGACGGGCAACGGACGTCTCTGGAGCCGGCGGAGATGGAACGGAAGTTGCGACGGCGCCGACGCCCGGAGTGAACTCCGCGGGGGCGGTCGATTGTCCGAACTCAGGATCCTGCACGTCGATCTGGACGCCTTCTTCGCCTCGGTCGAGCAGCGGGACCGGCCGGAGCTTCGCGGCCGGCCTGTAGTAGTGGGCGGCGATCTCACTTCCCGGCGGGGGGTCGTGGCCGCTGCTTCGTACGAGGCGCGCCGCCATGGGATCCACTCGGCGATGCCGCTGACCAGAGCCCGCCGTCTTTGTCCCGCCGCCGTCTTCTTACCGGTTGATTTTCCCCGTTACCGCGAGGCTTCCCGGCGGTTCCTCGAGATTCTCCGCCGGGAGACGCAGGTGGTAGAGACGGTGTCATTGGACGAGGCGTTTCTCGACCTGGGGGCGCAAGTCGCCGACCCGCCGGCAGTGGCCCGACGGATCAAGCGATCTATCGCGCAGGAACTCTCGCTGACGGCCTCGGTAGGAGTAGCCGCCAACAAACTCCTCGCCAAACTAGCTTCGGAACACGACAAACCCGATGGTCTGACCATTGTTCCCTCAGAGCAGGCAAGGGACTTCCTCGATCCCCAGCCGATCCGGCACTTGCCGGGAATCGGCCCCGCTGCCGAGGCTTACCTGAAGGACCGAGGGATCTTCCGTATCGGCGATCTCGCCCGGATCGATCCATCAGTGCTCCGGCCCGGGCTGGGGAGCCGGGCCGAGGAGCTGGTACGCCTCGCCCGGGGCATTGATGGCCGGCGCGTCATACCGTTTCAACCCGCGCGATCGCTTAGCGAGGAGACCACTTTCGCCGCCGACCTGCACGACCGAGGTCGGATGGTCGAGTGCGTGCAGGCGTTTGCCGCCCAACTGGAGCAGAGGTTGGTTGCTGCCGGCCTCAAGGCCCGCACCGTGACCGTCAAGGTGCGCTTCGCCGACTTCCGGACCGTGACCCGCAGCTTCACCCGAGACCCTGCCATCGCCTTCGCCCGTCAGCTTGCGGTCCGGGGAGAGCAGTTGCTGCTTGCGGCCGTCTCCGCCGATGGGCGTCCGGTCCGCCTGATCGGCCTTGGCGTTTCGGGGCTGGTCTCGCGCGATCACCCCGAGCAACTCGTCTTCCCGTTCGAGGTAGGGGCGGGTGGCGATCCATTCGGGCCGCGATCCATTCGTAGGTAGGGGCTGGTTCGGAACCCCCCCTGCAATTGCCGCGGCCGCGACCATGATCGTGACCGCATTTTCGGGGTAGCCAGGGAGGAACAACTCCTCCGCGGAAGTAATACTGGATTGGTCTCCGTAGGCAGTGATGGAGGAGCGGCAAGAGAAGGTGGACGGCCCATAATGATCGGCGAAACGATTCGGCGCCTTCGCCGGAGCAAGAAGCTAACCTTGCAGAAGGTTGGCGCCGCGACGGGCTTGAGCCCAGGGTTCCTCAGTCAAGTCGAGCATGGCCAGGCGATGCCCTCCCTGGCATCGCTCCGCAAGATCGCCGAGGCGCTGAATACATCGTTGTTCCGCCTGCTGGCCTCCGAGGTGCAGACGTCATTCCTCGTGCGCCGTGACCAGCGGAAGGGCTGTAACTGGCCAGGCAGGAATGTGGTCTTCGAGTTGCTCACGCCGGATGTGTACGACAGCCAGTTCGAGGTGGTCATGACCTGCCTGCGGGCCGGTCAGGCGACATGCGATGAGCCGCTATGCCACGGCCGATCGGACGACCAGGAGTTCACCGTGGTCCTGAGCGGGAGGGTCGAACTGACCATCAGCGAGGACCTGCACATCCTGGACGAAGGCGACAGCGTCCTGTTCAGTTCGGCATTGCCGCATCGGTACCGGGAACTGGGCGACAGCGAGGCCCGGCTCCTCAGCATAATGCACCCGCCCTCGTTTTGAGCGAGCGGTAAGCAAGCATTGATCAGCGGAGAAACATGCAGTCGCGAGGTGATGTCGAGTGACTGGCCATCCACGGTTCGGACGGCGCCTCGCCGATCTCGAAGCCGGCGAACGGGTCGACATAAAAGTGGTGGTCGCACGCAAGAGCCTTCAGCCGTTTCGCGACCCGGGCAAGGGCAGCTATCTTAGCCTGTGGCTGACGGATGCGAGCGGAGGTATGGCGGCCCGGTTGTGGGACGGCGCCAGAGAAGCCGCATCGCGATTGCAGGTGGACCGGCCGGTCCGGCTGCTGGGGACCGTGGACAGCTTTCGCGACAGCCTCCAATTGAACGTGGAACGAGTCGAGCCCCTTGCCGATGCCGACGTCCGACCGGAGGACTTCCTGCCCGTCGGCCCTCGTGATCCTCTCGAGGTGGAGGCGGAGTTGGAGGAGCGACTCGGTCGAGTGAGCGATGCGTGGCTCGCGTCCCTCCTGGCCGGTATCTTCGGCGATGGGAACTTACGGCGCTCCTTCCTGCGGGCACCCGCCGGCAAGAGCATTCATCACGCTTACCTCGGCGGGCTGGCCGACCATACTCTGGAAGTCGTCAGCCTGGCCTTGGCCGCCGGGGACTACTACTCTCCCGTGGATAGCGACCTCCTGTGTTGCGGGGCGTTGCTGCATGATATCGGCAAGCTCGAGGAGTATCGGTGGGACTGGACGATTGACTACACCGATCGGGGGCGGCTCATCGGCCACCCGGTGCTCGGCTATCAACTTGTAGCCCGGCGGATCGCGGGCATCGACGCTTTCCCGCGGGAACTCGAATGGCGCTTGCTCCACCTGATCCTCAGTCATCACGGCGAACTGGCCTGGGGGGCCCCGGTGCTGCCCCAGACGCTGGAGGCGGCAGTGTTGGCCCACGCCGACCTCCTTTCCGGTCGTGCCCAGCAGTTCGAACAGCTTCTCCGGAGTCCGCGACCGGCCGGTCAGGTGTGGACCGCGTACGATCGCGTGCTGGGCAGATACCTTTACGCGGGAGAACCGGACGAGCCGCTGAAGGAGGTGACGGGACCATGACCGTCGACCGCGAGTCGGACCGGGACACCGTCCCACGGCGGGACGGGCGGCATGCCGCCTGGGAGGCGCTGGACGGGCATGCGGGTCGGCTGTTTCGGGGGCGGGCCGGTCGTCGCGGCCGACTTCCGATAGCGGTGAAGGAGGACGACGATGTTCGGGCCGGGACATCCGAAGCGCACGCCGGGGAACGCGTGCAACTCGACAACCTGGACATCCTGGCGTTCATCATCGCGTTCTTCCAGCTTCTCTTGCCGCCAGCGCTGATCATGGTGGGCGTATTGGTCCTACTATACTTGCTGCTGCGGCTGTGGGCCGGGGTATAGCGCCGTGGGGGGCGAGAGCCACATGAAAGCCTGGAATGAAGCGGCCGAGCTGTTGGCCGCCCGACCTGGTCTGGCGATGTTGCTCGGAGCGTCGGACACCGGCAAGTCGTCGTTGGCCGCCCTGTTTGCCAACCACCTGGTGGGAGCGGGGATCAAGGTTGCCGTGGTGGACGCCGACATCGGCCAATCGGATATCGGTCCGCCCGGCGTGGTAGGCATGGGATTACTCGTTGAGCCCATCCGACGGCTGGCCGACATACCTCTGCGGGACGCTTACTTTGTGGGCTCGAACTCCCCCGAAGGGCATAGCCTTTCCCTGCTGGTAGGGTGCGCGGAGATGGTGGCCCGGGCCCGAAGCCTTGGGGCCGAGGCGATCATCCTCGACACCACCGGACTGGTTCAGGGGCGAGGGGCGCGGGTGCTCAGCCACTTCAGCCGGGACTTGCTCAGGCCGAACTTCGTGGTGGGGCTCGAGCGAGAGGGCGAACTCGAGCACTTGTTACGACCGATGGCGGGCCTTGCCGGATTGAGTGTACTCCGGCTGAAGGCCTCTCCCCGGGCTCAGCTGCGGTCCCGAGAGCAACGGAAGTCCGCCAGGGAGAGGGCATTCCGAAGTCACCTGGCCGGAGCCCGCACCCTCGAACTCTCACTGGACCAGGTCAGTGTACTACGGACCATTTACGGCACGGGACGACGCCTTGACGCCGGCGAATACCCTGGCTTGAGCGAACGACTGGGCTGCCCAGTACTGCATGCCGAGTGGATTCCCGAAGGGCTCTACCTCGTGCTTGATGGCTCTTTCGAGCAAGGCCGGATGGACCGGCTCAAGGAACAGGAAGGCGTGGAGCAGATCCTCACCAGCCGGACCGATCGCCTCCGGGACCTCCTGGTGGGGCTGGCCGGCCCCGAACAAGACTGGCTGGGGATCGGCATCTTGCTCGGAATCGACTTCGGCAGCCGCACGGCCCAGATTCACACCGCGGCCGACGAAGCGCGGATCCGGTCAGTCCACGTGGGCATCCTGCGGGTGTCCACTTCCGGCGAAGAGATGGGGAGGATCTTCCCCAACGACGTCTGAACGGGGAGTTGGGCGGTGGAGGACGGGAGAGCGCAGGTGGAACTGGCCGCCCAGATGATCGCCGGCAGCACCCATTGTGTCGCCCTGACCGGCGCAGGCATCTCCACCGAGAGCGGCCTGCCCGACTTCCGGAGTCCCGGCACGGGTCTCTGGGAAGGCGTCGATCCGGTGACCGAGTTGTCGGCGGCAGCTCTGCGCAGCGATCCGGAGCGCTTCTACCGCTTATTCCTCGGCATGCGCCGCATGGCCGGCGCCCTGCCCAATCGGGCGCACGAAGTCCTCGCCCGCCTGGAGCACGAGGGTTTGCTACACTCGGTCATCACCCAGAACATCGACGGCCTTCATCGCCGGGCTGGCTCCCGCCTCGTCCTGGAGGTTCACGGGAACCTCGCGACCGGCTCCTGCCTGGACTGCCGGCGCTCGCTGCCCATGTCCGAACTGCTGGAGCAGGTGGATGACGGGGTGGTCCCTCCCCGGTGCCGGCAATGCGGCGAGGTCGTGCGGCCGGACGTCGTGTTGTTCGGCGATCCGCTGCCCGAGTGCTTCGCGGCGGCCCGGGCCGAGAGCGCACGGGCGGACGTGATGCTGGTCATCGGCACCAGCCTCACCGTCTGGCCGGTAGCCGGGCTGCCGGCGCTCGCCCGCTCGCTGATCATCGTGAATCTGGAAGACACGCCCTATGATCACCAGGCGGCGGCGCGGATCAGGGACCGCGCGGGCGTCGCGCTTGCGGCCATCGCAGAGCGCCTTTCGGGCTGGCGGCTTACGGGACAAACGAGAGGGGGGTAGTCATTGGCGATCACCTGGGAGGCCGCACCCCTTCCCGGGCCGCGCGAGCTGTTCACGACTTACGTGGAAGACCCGGCCTCCCTGGCCGCCCGGTTCCCCGGCCATCCCCGGGAACCCGGCTGGCGCGAGCGTCGCCTCGCCTATCTGGGTCGCCGCGACTTCGATCG
>DOZU01000162.1:0-819 GCA_003517845.1 Clostridiales bacterium
CAGATACGCCTCGAGGACATCAGGCCGCAGGGCTGGCGTGGTATCTACCACGCGGTCGTCCGCCCGGGGCCGGAACTCGTGGGGGTCGGAACCATTGACCAGCGCGACACCAAGATCGGGCAGCACTACATGGTCGTACTTGCGTGGATCGAGCGAGCAGTGAAAGACCTCCACATCATGGCCCCTGATTACCGCTTCGGCAACCACACTGCTGACCATGGTGTGGCGCCCGGTCCCCGGCTGCCCCTTCAGGATCACGCGCCGCCGGACGTTGGCAAGGATGCTGTCAAGATGGTTCACGCACCCCCCGGGGGTGATGGCGGAGGCGAACAGGTGGCGCTGCCGGCCCACGCGGGGCCGGGGAGGTGCGCCGGCCAGGAGTTCGTCCCGAACGCGGCGCCCGAGCTGGTTCACGTAAGCGAGGTCAAGGGCCCCTGACTCCCCGTGCAAGGCTTCCCATTGCTCCATCTGGGTCAGCGCGCCGGCCAGGCACCGGTAGGCTGCCGCAAACAGGCGCGATACCTCGCGGCTCACGGTGTGAATCTCGGACCGGGCAGCCTTCAGCACGCCGGCGTCCCAGTGATCCCCCAGATTGACCAGCGTGTCGGCGGCTCCGGGATAGCGTGGTTCCACCACATGGGGCGCGGTCCCGTCGACGATCGCCGTCCCGGCCGAGGGCAGGACCAGGCCATCCAGCGATTCATTGTCCGAGGAACAGGCGATGTGCTCTACGTCGTACCCCCGCTCGCGCAGTTCCTCGCCGGTGCGCCGGATGAAGGTGGATTTTCCGGTCCCCGGCCCGCCCTTGAGGACGATCAC
>DOZU01000162.1:1251-6639 GCA_003517845.1 Clostridiales bacterium
AATCCCCCCTCGACTCGTTCACCTCATCCTATGTGAACCGGGTCAAAGGTGGACTACCAGGCGAGGACCGCGCCATCGCAACGCGGCTCGGTCGCGCCCACCAGTACTCCCTCGGCACACCGCCAGATGATCTGCCCGCGGCCGAAGCCGATTGGCCCCGCCCACCGGATGTCATGCCCGCGGTCCTCCAGGGCCCGGGCGATGGCTCTCGAAAAGCCGTGCTCCAGCAGGACGGTGCGACCTCCTTCCCACCGCCAGCGAGGCGAGTCCAGCACGGCCTGCGGGTTGAGGCCCAGGTCGATGGAGCCCGTGAGGACCTGAAGGTGACCCTGAGGCTGCATGAAACCTCCCATGACGCCGAAAGGGCCGACGGGGCTGCCGGCGCGGGTCAAGAAGCCGGGGATGATGGTATGATAGGTGCGTTTGCCTGGCTCCAAGCAGTTGGCGTGACCGCGATCTAACGAGAAGGTGTGACCGCGGTTCTGCAGGCTTATCCCTGTCCCGGGGACGACGATCCCGGAGCCGAAACCCATGTAGTTGCTCTGGATGAAAGAGACCATGGTGCCCTCGCCGTCGGCTGTAGCCAGATAGACCGTCCCGCCGGGCACCGGCGTCCCCGCCGCGGGCTCGTGTGACCGGTCGGTGATCCGGGCCGCCTGTTCGCGCGCATAGCTCCCGGAGAGCAACTCCTCGACGGTCACCCGCATCTTGCCCGGCTCGGTAATGTGGACCAGGCCGTCAGCGAAGGCCAGTTTCATCGCCTCAAGCTGCAGATGACAGGCCAGTTCCGGGGGCGTTGCAGCGAGATCGAATCGCTCGAGGACATTCAGGGCCATCAGGACCACGAGCCCCTGCCCATTGGGTGGCATCTCCCATACCCTCAGGCCGCGGTAGTCCACCCCGATGGCTTCCGTCCACTCCGGGCGGAACGCGGCCAGATCTTCGGCGCGGAGGAAAGCGCCGTGTTCCCGGGAGAAAGCATCGATCTGCTCGGCCAGGCGGCCCCGGTAGAGGTCTTCCGCTGCGGTCTCGGCGATGGCCTGTAGAGTCGAGGCATGGCCTGGCGAAGCCCACATCTCACCGGCGGCCGGCGTTCGCCCATCGGGGGCGAAGGTTCTGAGCCAGGGTCGGAACTCCGCCCCTGATGCCTGCCGGTAGTGCTCATAGCTCTTCCGCCAGGCGTGGGCGACTACCGGCGACACCGGGTAGCCCCGGGCGGCATATTCGATGGCCGGAGCCAGCAGGGTGCTGAAGGGAAGTCGCCCGAAGCGCCGCGACAGTTCCGCCCACGAAGCCGGGGCTCCCGGCACGGTCACCGGCAGCCAGCCGAGCGCGGGCATAGTAGCATGGCCGAGCTTGTGGACGGCTTCGATGCCGATCGATGCCGGAGCCGGACCGCTGGCATTCAGCCCGTACAGCCTGCCTCCCGTCCACACCAGGACGAATGCGTCTCCGCCGATGCCGTTGGACGTGGGTTCGACCACGGTCAGACAGGCGGCGGTCGCGACGGCCGCGTCCACGGCGTTTCCGCCCCGCTTCAGCATATCCATGCCGGCGCCGGCCGCCAGGGGTTGAGAGGCGGCCACCATCCCCTTTCGGCCATACTGGACCATCCGCCGCGAAGGGCAGGGATAGTGGAGCGGATCATATTTCACGGCAGGGTTCACCCGTTTCCGCCGGTCCAAGTCTTGGGATGCGCCAGGGGCACGCCGGCGCGGCACAGGGGGCATTGCCCGGGGATATAGTCCTCCGCGGGCAAGACGACCGTCGCCGCGGACGGCACCTCGAAGTGGACTCGGCCTCCACTCCGGTCCACCAGCGCGCCCACGGCAAGCGGGCGGGCCGCGTTTCGCTTCACCGCGTCGATCACCGCCTGGACGGAACCTCCCGTGGTGATCACGTCCTCGACGACCATCACCCGCTCCCCCGGCGTCAGGCGAAAGCCGCGGCGAAAGACCATCAGCCCTCCCGGATCCTTTTCGGCGAAGATCGCCCGAGCGCCGAGGATCCGTGCCGTCTCGTAGGCCAGGATGATCCCGCCCACGGCGGGTCCCGCCACCGTGTCGGGCGGTTCCTCCAGCGCCAATCGGGCCACCAATTCCCCGGCCAGCCGGGCCACCTGTTCCGGGTGCTGCAACACCTGCGAACACTGCACGAAGAAGGGGCTGTGCCGCCCGGAGGTGAGCAAGAAGTGACCGCGCAGGACGGCGCCGGACTCGACCAGGATCGTCTCGAGATCCTGAGCTTTCACCTGTCCACCTCCGCCAACTCGTCGATGATCCTGCGCGCTGCCGCCAGGGGGTCGGCGGCGCCGGTGATCGGCCGACCCACGACCAGGTAATCCGCGCCGGCCCGCACCGCCTCGGCTGGGGTCATGACCCGCCGCTGATCGTCGCGAGCCGCCCACTCGGGCCGCACTCCGGGAGTGACGATCAAGAAGTGGGGCCCACATGCCGCGCGGACCGCCGCCACTTCCCGGGGGGAGGCCACCACCCCGTCCAGGCCGGCCTCCTGGCTCAACCGGGCCAGCGCGACCACCTGATCTGCCAGGGAGCGTTCGATGCCCAGAGGTGGCAGCGACCGGGCATCGAGACTGGTAAGCACCGTGACGCCGAGCAACTTGCGCCCGCCTGCCGGGCGATTCGCGGCCACGGCGGCGGACAGCATCTCCGCCCCTCCTGCCGCGTGGACGTTCCACAGTGCGACCCCCGGCAAGGCTCTCACCGCCCGACTCGCAGCGGCAACCGTCGCCGGAATATCATGGAACTTGAGATCCAGGAAGACCCGCTTCCCCGAGTCGGCTACCATCTGCACGGCCGCGGGCCCGGACCAGGTATAGAGTTCGAGCCCGACCTTGAACCAATCCACAACCGGGGCCAAAAGGTCAACCAGGTAGGAGGCGCGGTCGAGTTCGCGGACATCCAGGGCAACGATCAACCGGTGCGCGCCCCGGGGTTGGCCGCCCCCACCAGATCGGTGATGCGCTCGATCCCCTGGCATTTCAGGTACTCCTCCATTCCCTGCGCGATTTCCAGCATGGCCCGGGGCCGGACGAAGGTTGCGGTGCCCACCGCCACGGCCGTGGCGCCGGCCATCAGGAACTCGACCGCGTCCTGCCAGAAGCTGATGCCTCCCCCGCCCAGGATCGGCAGCCCCACCCGCGCCAATCGCCACACCGCCGCCAGGGCCACCGGCTTGATCGCCGGGCCCGAAAGGCCGCCGGTCGCATTGCCCAGCACCGGCCGCCGGCAGTGGATGTCAATAGCCATTCCGACCAGGGTATTTACGGCGGACAGCCCATCGGCCCCGGCGTCGCGGACCTGTTCGGCGATGCGGACGATGTCGGTGACATTGGGGGTCAACTTGACCAGGAGGGGAAGACGGGTACGCTTGCGTACCGCCCTGACGAGCGCGTAAGCGCTTTCGGGGTGGACGCCGAAGGCCATGCCACCCTTATCGACGTTGGGACACGACACATTGAGTTCAAGGCCGGCCACCGCCGGCCGGGCATCGAGCGCCTCGGCGACCGCCACGTACTCGTCGACCGTCCTCCCCACCACGTTGACCACCACGGTCGCTCCCTGACTTGCCAGCCAGGGCAGGTCGGCCTCGACCAGGTGTTTCAGGCCTGGATTCTCGAGGCCGATGGCATTCAGCATCCCCGCGGCCGTCTCCACCGTCCGGGGCGGCGGGTTGCCGGTCCAGGCCTCAAGCGATGTGCCCTTGGTGATGACGCCGCCGATCTGGTCGAGCGGCACCACCGCCGCGTACTCCCGGCCGTAACCGAAGGTCCCCGAAGCCGCCAGCACCGGATTGCGAAGGCGGATGCCGGCTAGATTCACCGCCAGATCAGCCATCATAAGTCACCTCATGGGAATCGAAGACGGGACCCTCGGTGCAGACCAGGCGATAGCCGCCACCGCGGGCCCGGCAGGCGCAGCCCCGGCAAGCCCCCACCCCGCAGGCCATGGCCGCCTCGATGCAGAGTTGCGCGGGCGTCGCGCCCGCGAGTTGCTGGACCTGCCGCAGCATCCCGGCCGGGCCCGCGGCATAGAGCGCCCGGCCGTCCAGCCGTCCCCCCAGCAGTCCGGTAACCGGCCCCCGGTAACCCCGGCTGCCGTCATCGGTCGCCGAGCAGCACTCGACCCCGAGTTCCCGCAAGTCCGCTTCTCCCACCAGCAAGGAGGCAGTCCTGGCGCCCGCCACCACCTCAACGGCCCGGCCCATCCGGACGCATTCCTCCGCCAGGGAGATCAGCGGGGCGACGCCGACCCCTCCCGCCACCAACAAGGGGGTTAGCCCCGGAGCCAGCCGGAACCCCCGTCCTAGCGGGCCGAGCACATCGATCCCGTCGCCCGGGCGGCGATCGGCCAGGCGGGCCGTCCCTTCCCCTAGCACGCGATAAATCAGGACGAGCGTGCCGGCGGTCCGATCGCATCGGGCCACGCTGAGAGGCCGCCGCAGCAGCGGGTGGAAGGAGTCATGCGCCCGCAGATGCACGAACTGACCGGCTCCGGCCGAGGCGGCAATGGCCGGCGCGTGCAGGACCATCCGGCGGTGGTCTGCCGCCAGCAGCCGATTCTCCTCCACCCTCGCCTGTTCCAGGTTCACGGCCGCCCCTCCTGGAGGTAGTCCTGGAGCGCTCTGACGGGCAGAGTTACGCCCGCCCGCCGACTGCGGATCGACTCCAGCACGGCTTCCGCCGTATCCATCGCCGTAAGGCATGGCACCCCTTGCTCCACCGCCGCCCGCCGGATCCGATGGCCGTCGCGCGACGGTTCTGCCCCCCGGGTGAAGGTGTTGATGACCAGGTCGACCTCTCCGGCCGCCAGGCCATCGACCAGGTTGGGTGAGCCCTCGCCGAGCTTCCGATATGCCTTTACCGATAGGCCCGCTCGGTCTAGCGCTGCTGCGGTGCCGGCGGTGGCCGCCAGTCGCAGTCCAGCCTCAGCGTAGCCCCTGGCCGTTTCCGCCCCGCGCCGCTTATCGCGATCGGCCAGGCTGAATGCTACCGTGCCGCCATCGGCAGGCAGTCGCAGGCCTGCGGCCTCCAGGGCTCGCGCCAAGGCCCCCGCGAAGTGCCAGTCGATACCCAGCACTTCTCCGGTGGACTTCATCTCCGGGCCCAGGATGCTGTCGACGCCGGGCAGCTTCCCCCACGAGAATACCGGTGCTTTCACGGCCACGTGGGCGGGTTCCGGATATAGGCCGGGATTGAGCCCGAGTTGGGCGAGCGTGGAGCCCAGCGCCAACCGGGTGGCCACCCGTACCGCGGGGAACCCCAGTACCTTGGCGAGAATGGGCACCGTACGGCTGGCCCTGGGGTTGGCTTCCAGGACCAGGAGTTGCCCGGCCGCCAACACATACTGCAGGTTGACCAGACCCCGG
>DOZU01000125.1 GCA_003517845.1 Clostridiales bacterium
CCAAGTTGGCCCAGATGACTGCCCAGGTTACTCGGTTTCCGACTCCACGGCTGGCTAAACTCTCTCCAAGCCTCGTAACGGCGAGAGTTCTCTTGTTACTGCTACTTGCCACGAGTTCAGCATGCTTGAGCCAGACGAGCATCGCGTCGAACTGCCGATTCCCAAGGCTGTTGCTGCTTACCCACTCTTGGGACGCCCCAAGGAAGGCTGAGAGCCACTCAGTCCGCATCCCGAAGTGCTCATAAGTATGCAGAGTCTTCCTCCCATCGCCGGTCACTCTTGCACCGCCTTCGCTTGTTTCTAGGGACTTCGCAGTAAAGCAAGCTTCCCCGTGCAGATCCAGGCAGGCGCCGCAGGCCAAGCAGTCGTCACCGATCTTCACCTTGTCGCGCGTCATCAATGCGCCGGTGGGGCACTCGACCTGACAGGCTTGACAATGACAGCAGTAAGCGCTCTTGAGGGCCACAGCGCGAAAAGCTTTGAGGACGAAGCGGTCGGCATGCGCTAAGCCGTCCACCTCGGCAATGACGTTGGCGCCCTCGTGCCGCACCATATACGGATACACAATGCCGCCGCGCTCGATGTGCCCCTGACCTTCACCGGTGCGTACAAGACGCCCCAGGGTCCGGGCCCACTCCTGCCAGTCTTCAGACGGCTCCCGGAGCGTGAAGGAGATGCGATGGTCTTTCACCTGTTCGACAACTCGCGTGCCGCCCCCAGCAAGGTACCGCCCGCCGGCTCGACCCTTCCACTTCCCCGCATCCAGATATGCGTCTACTGCCTCCGGGCGTATCCCTGCCCCAACGGCATAATTGCGCAGCTCTTCGACAAAGCAGATGATGTCCTGTTGATAGACGTTCCAGCTCACGGCATTCCACCACGAGGAGGCCAGCGGGCACACTGAACAACCTACACGGACGACTCCGTTCCGGTAGGCCTGATTCAAGAGCAAGCGCCGGCCAAAGAGGTACAGGAATACCTCTCCCGCATTCCAGGCAATGATGGGACTAGCGTTGATTTGGGTCCTGTGCTTTCCGCCCTGAGTCACTGCCGCATAGGCCGCGCGGTCGATGCTCTCCTCATGCCGGATGCCGTCGAAAACCAACACCCTTGCCGATGGCTTGCCCGTCAACTCACGCAGTAACAGCAGGGTAGGGACTGTCTTGTGAACGGCACAGCACCAGCGGTGGATGCGGCTGGGGGGACCCATCTCGCGCCAACTAGTTCGGGCGTCCTTAGCACTCCGGGCGGAGTGGAAAGTCAGGTGCGGCCACCGAGCCTTGGCGGCCTCCACGGCCAGGTATGTATCACGGACCTCCATGCCGGTGTCGCCAAACACTACTGCGAACTGGTCTGGTTCAAGCACTCTTTGCACAAGGTCGAGGATCACCAGGGAATCCTTGCCGCCAGAGAATGCCAGCGCTACGACATCCACCTGATTTCGATATCGGCCGTAGGTCTGGTATATGAACTTGAGCGAACGCTGCACGAGGCCCTGTAGAAGTGGCACGTTCTTGGAGATCATCGCGTCGAGCTGCACTGGCTCGAGGGTTAGCCGCGGTCGGTGAACCTTGAGCGCGGGTCTAGAAAACCAGCCCCCTCCCTCGGCTTCCGCCACGAGTTCGCCACGATAGTAGTAGCTCCGGCCGCCCATAGCCCAAAGCAAGGGCGCTTCACTATGTGGGTAGTCCCAAAACGTGTCAAATCCTAGCAGGTTCAGTTCCTCATGGAAGACTGGGCGGACCTCGTGCCTCGACCCAAGCTTCTGCCTTTCCGCCAACACAAAGCCGCCGGTGTCATGGTCCCACTCAATACCGTACATAACGCCACGTTTTCCTCTCTCTGGTCTTCATGGAAAGGAGTGCTGACGAAGTTTCACGCCGAGCTGCAATCGGTGAACCGTCCTGGCTGCCCCACGCCCTGTCGGGCTCACGCGCCCATCCAACACTCCTGGTCAAGGTTAGCCACCAACTCGCTCTCCCTCGGACAGAGGTCGCCTGGCGGGGAGCACCCCAAAGGAGAACTTCAAGACCGGGAACATCAACCCCTTGAACCGACAGGTACTCGGCGAGTTCGGCCACCTCAGTCTCAGAGAGCTGGCACAACGCAATGATGGTCTCGAACACACGGTCGCTCAGCGAACCCGATTCGGCCGCCAGTAGGAGCCTGTCGATGCCTTCCTCCGGACACAAGGCGACTGGCGGGCTGCTTGATGCTTGATGGCGGAATTCTCTATGATGTGCTCGCTTTCGAGGCGCCGCCTGTCCGTCCCTTGACCGCAAAGCGGAAGTAGCCGCGATGCGCTGACTTGACGGCACATCGACAACTGCAATGCGGTGTGCTCGCAGATACTCATGAATCCGGTCGACGTCGTCCAAAGATAACTGGCAGCCTGTACCCCGAAGCCCATCTACCAGGGTCTGCATCGCCACGTAGCCACCCTGGCGGATACCGAGTCTTGTCAGATCTCGAAGGCACCTTCGCACAGCCGGGTGACTTAGCAGGATTGCGTCAACTCCACCACCGGCTGTCTGCTGTTGAATACCCTTAGCGAGCATCCCATGACCTGGCCTTGAGTTGTGGTTTGTCGAGCGAACTGCTGTCATTATAGCGCAGTCACACCGTCACCCAGTGACGGTGTGACTGCAGTCTGCCAGAACACAGTGGATCCCGCACAAACGCCCGAGCCTGACGGCTCTCGCACCCCCAGCCGGATACCACATTCCGGCGTGTTCACCTCCATAGCGCCTATCGGGGGCGCTTGCTCTACGCCTATAACCCTGGGCACGACCGCTCTTCTGACCGGAACCTGCCAATCTGGCTGAAGTCTGAAAACTACGTGTCATATTCGTAGTTCTCCAGGGGCTACCAGAGTCCTCCTCGAGGACTCGAACCACGCCAGGCTGTGTCAGATGAAGAGTAGGCGAGGAGCGCGAGGTCTATCGGCTGTCTCAAAGGTGCGGGCCTCCGGCGGAGGTCGGGTCTACATCGTCCCCGGCGACCGGTGGTTGCTTCGGCCGGGTGGCACTGTTAGGCATCCGGCCCACCAGGCCGGGCTCCGGGCTAGTGCTGAGGGCCTGCGGCTATGGTCAAACGCGAACACTCGAGTAAGCCCAGGCCGCCGCATGGTCTCGAAGCTCACGCAGTCGACCAGGCCGAGCTGTCGGCAGCTGGCAATGGCCAGGGCCGTGGCGCCCATCTGACCATTGACTTTGACAAACCGAAAGGGGCCGCGGTAGGGACGCCGGTTACCCGGCGCCCCCCGCACAGACCCCGGCGTGCGGGTTTCCCGCACCGGGTTCCTCGGTTGTACTCGCATACGCGCAAGACGTAACCCTCAAGCGTACACCCTCGGGCGACAGATCTCGGTGATACGCGGTTTGGTGAGCCCCCCTCGGCGGAGCAACTGGTCGAACGTCTTCCAGTTGTAGCTGCGTTGCTTGCCACCTCGTCGATTGAGCCATTTGAAGGCACCTGCAATGACCCACTTGTAGAGGCGGTTCAGCGACTGCCAGTTGCCATGAACGCCGTAGTAGTTGTAGTGCCCCCGCAGCCTCCGATTGAGTCCATGGAGGAACTCCCGCTCCGCCAAGTGCCGGTTCTCCTTGATCCACGTCATGATCCGCCGGCACGCAGCCTGCAACCTCTTGCGGGCCGTGCGCCGTTTCACTCTGGGTACCCCTTTACGGTCTTCGAGCCAGTAGAACTCGAAGCCCAGGAACGCGAAGCGCCGCTCCATACCCGGGTGAAACCGGCTGAACCGCAGGCAGCGGGTCTTCTCGGCCGCAACCTCCAGACCGAACTTCGCTAGCCTCTTCGGCAACGTCCGATAGAACCGCTCAGCATCGTCCCGGTAGCGGAAGGCACATACCCAGTCGTCCGCGTAGCGACAAAGCAGTGCTTCGCCCCGACAGTAGGCTTTGACCACCCGCTCGAACCACAGGTCCAGAACGTAGTGTAGGTACACGTTCGCCAAAACCGGCGAGATGGTACCGCCTTGCGGTGTCCCCGTCTGCGGATGGATGACTGTCCCATCCCGTTCCAGGACACCGGCCTTCAGCCATTTCCGGATCAATCCCCGAAAAGCACGGTCGTCGACCCTTTCCTTCAGCATCCTCAGCAGCCAGTCATGATCCATGTGATCAAAGAAGCCTTTCACATCAGCCTCCACCACATAGCCATAGACCCCGTGCTGAAGATCATAGGTGAGGTCTCGGACCGCGTCTTTCGCACCCCGTCCCGGTCGATAGCCATAGCTACTGTCCAGGAAGTCCCGCTCGTGGATGGCAACCAGTAGTTTAGCACACGCCAGTTGCACCAGCTTATCTTCCAGGGCCGGAATGCCCAACGGCCGTTCCTTGCCGCTTTCCTTGGGGATGTAGACGCGCCGTACCTGTTTGGCACGGTAACGCTTGGTCTTCAGGCGCTCAGCCAGCGCCTCGAGGCGAGTATCCAGGTCCTTGGCGTACTCGCTTGCCATCACTCCGTCTACCCCACTGGCCGCGGCCTTATTCAGATCGCACCAGCAGTGGCGCAGGAAGTCGGCGTCCAGGTGCCGGTAGAGATCCTGAAACCGATGTCGCTTGTCGGTCTTCGCCTTGATAGCTATTGCCCGCAGGAAGGTTGGCTCGTGTTGATCCAGCCCGACTCCGTCCGGCACGAGTTGCCTATGCGAGCTGCGTACTCCCGTCAGGTCCTTCCCCATGTACATGGCTCTCCCATGCTCAGAGTACTATGCCTGATACGAGACCCCAACGGCATCCGGCGGAGCCTCTCCGCCTGCCCTGTTCGAAAGTGCCCATGACCGCCTTAGGCTCCCGCATTGTCCCGTATCCGGGTTTCCCCTTCCGTGCCTCAATAGCGGTATGCCGTACGTTCATCGTTCCTCCCGTTGGGAGCCGCTGGGGCTTCCCGAGTTCTCTGACGCATCTGTTCCTGCATGCCGCGGCCTGACGACTCCGGCGGACCTTCGCATCCTCGCCAAATCGGATGCTCTTGTGTTGCCTTCGGCGTAAGTTAAAACCCTCGGCGTCCGCAACGAGCTGATTTCGAAGCTGTACCAGCACTTCAGGGTGCGCGTCACCCTTACGGCCTACAGGATTCTCTGTCTACGCTTCGCCCGTCTTGTTCGCCTCCTTCCCGCTCCGCCACGGGCGCAAGACTCGATACGGGTGGGTGGCTAGTCCTTTCCCGACGGGGACTTTCACCCCGCAAGATACGTCGAGCTTGTCTCGGCGCGATAACTATTCAGCCCTTGTGGGCTGAATAGTTACCGGCAACTTTCTTATGTGGGTTGACACGGAGCTCTGGCTGGCGATTGGAGGATCAATCCCCGGGCGGCGCTTCGCGCCGCAGCCGCTCGGCGAAGAAGTGGTTCATGCCCTGGCGCGCCAACTCCGGGTCCACCCAGGGCCCCCGCATGCGCTCCTGGATGGATGCGGGGATACGGCGGCCGGTTGCGAGCTCCCGGCCCGCCCGGGCGGCCAGGTCCAGCACTTCCTGACGGCAGCCGGCCGGGTCCAGGGCCCCGGCCCCGGGGACCAGCAGGTTCCCCCCGTCAACCCAGGAGGCGTTACGGCAGATGGCCCGGAAGTGGCCCTCCAGCGGGGTGAAGTTGACCGGTTCGGGGAAGCCGCAGGTGGAGATCAGCACCGCCGCCGGCGGACTCCCGCCGACGATGACCCGCCTGGAGCGATGCACCGAGCGCCCGTCGGGATCGACCGAGAAGTATGGTTCCACCAGGCAGACGCAGCGATCCAGGAGTGTCTTGACCGGGCCGGGCAGCCCGTCGAAGTACAACGGCGCCGCGAGGATGATCGCGTCCGCCCGGGCCAGGCCGGCGGCCACCCGCGGGAAGTCGTCGTGCTGACTGCAGCGGCCGGGAGTGGTGAACCAGCAGGAGAAACAGCCCCGGCAGGGGTTCACCGTCAGGTCCCGCACGTCGAAGCGCTCCACCGTCACGCCTTCTCCCATGCCCTCCAGGAAGGCCTCCAGAAGGCGGTGGGTGAAGGAGCGGGCACGAGGCGAGCCGGCCAAGGCGACCACGTTCAGGCTCACGGGACCACCTCCTCGGGGGGCCGATCTTCGCCGCGAGATTGGCCGTTCACCTGCCCGGCCAGGGACCATACCCACCAGGCGGTGAGGAGGTTGACCGCAGGGTCGTACCCGTAGCGGGTGTAGCTTCCGTCAGGCAGGGTGGCCCGGGCCAGCCGGTGCCGCATGTAGAAAAACTCGAATGATTCGGCCTGCAGGCAGTTACATTGCCTCCTTCTTGTCTCCCTCGAGTAGTGCAAGCACGTCGATATCCTCACCTACCTCCGGCCATGATAGAATTCGGCCGTCTCCTACAATCCTCACGTTGACCTGCTGCTCAGTGGTAGCCTGCCCCAGCCGCCGCGCCCAGGTAAACGGCACAACCAGGGCGCAGCCGTCCGCCAGATCGACTCGAAACGTCCCATCGCCCGGGAACGAGACCCCTACCGCCCGACGGTTAGCACCGACAGGGGTGAGAACAGCGCGGCCCTGCGGCGAATCACCGCCGGTCACGAGGCTACCGTCGACTATCCGCACGATCCGGTCGCATCGTCTCGCCACCCGGTCGTCGTGCGTCGCGATGAGCACCGATGCTCCCCGGTCCTTGATGGAGAGAATGAGCGTCATGACCTCCTCGGCGGTCACTCCGTCGAGAGCCGCCGTCGGCTCATCGGCGAGCACTACGACCGGGTTATTCACCAGCGCCCGAGCGATGGCGACCCGCTGTCGCTCGCCCATGGACAGTTTCGACGGATTCCTCTTCCGGGCCCAGCCGATACCGACCTGGTCAAGCACCATTTGCGTCCTCGATCTACACTCCCGCCAGGCAGGTCTGGGTCTGGCGTATTCGAGCGGGATCAGGACGTTCCGCTCGACGGTCTCGTTCTCAATGATCGCGAAGTCCTGATGCACATACCCGAAGAACTGATTACGCAGCCGGGCGCGCCGGTGCTCACTGCCCCCCACCTCCTCCCCGCGGACGAACACGCTGCCCCGGGTCGCCCGACTCAGCAGGCCCAACAATTTCAACAACGTCGTCTTGCCGCTCCCTGACGGCCCCATCAGGCCGACGGCCTCGCCCTCAGCGATGCTCAGGGAAACGTCGCGCACGGCCGTGACCCGAATTGGACCACTCGGGTATACCTTTGACACGTTGTGAGACTCCAAGAGCGCGTTCATCATTCATCGTCCTATTCGATCTTGATGAAGTACATCCCGCACCGACCTGCCCCACAGGAAGACAAAATTGAGGATGACGGCCGACATGACCCAAAGCGCCCCGGTCGCGACCGGTCCGCCAATCACCACGAACACCACGAACAGGAAAGAGAGCAAGGCAACCGGTAGCACCAGGACGACGGCGGCCAGGAAACTACCGATCCGCAGGCTGACATGCATCGCCGTGGCACCGTACATCTGCCGGATCTTGAACGCCGGCATTTCCTCACGTATCGTCAGATGAGCCGATGACACAAAAGCACTGAGGACGAGGGCGAGAAACCCCAGCATACCGACGATATACATGGCGGAAGTCATCATGATCGCGCCGAGCCTCCGCGGCTGTTCGACGGTCACGTCATGCGGGACCAAGAACAGCCCTCCCTGCGCGCAGCCGGACACGAACGCGTCCACCACCTCGTCGGCCGGGGCAAACATGACCGCACGAGCCAACGCTTCCTCTCGCTCGATGGGATTGAGCAGGAGGAGCATTCTGGCCGGCGCACGGATGACGATGCGACGGTCCAGAGGCAAGCCGGCGGCATTTGGATCAAAGAGGGTAGCCCCGGCCGGCAACGCTCCAGCCACAGGGATGGTTTCTCCTGCGATACTTACATCGAGGTTCTGACCTGCCAATTGTGCGCCCTGCATTGCGGATGGCACGGAGGCACGAAGCTGGAGATCCGGGAACAGGTCGGGGACGGCGTCTCCGAACAGAACCAGGGGAGTGTACCCGCCGGCGAAAGCGGGGTCGTCGATACCCATGTTGTGCACGATCGCGGTGTAGGCCTCCTGCCCGTCGATCATCTCTATCAGGAACCGGACGGTATCGTCACCGACGCTGCTCACTCGTCCGTGCGGGTAATACACAGTGAAGAATACCGCGCGACGTTCACGGATCTGTTTGGCTCCCCTGAGTACTGCCACCTGTGAGAGCACATCACCCAGGGCAAGCGACAGGACCACGCAGGCAACGGCGACCATTCCGGCGAGGGCAAACATCGTAGGCCAACGCCGGAGCGCCATGACAAGACCGTCCCGCACTTCACGCAAGGAGGCGCACCTCGGGACGCGATCGAATGACGACATAGAGGGTCGTTGACCACGTGACTATGGCAACGGCGGCTGCAACGACCCCGGCCCCGGTAAGTGTCTGGAAGTTGCCTGGCGTCAGCTGAACGTGACCAATCGCGGCAACCAGCAGGCCCGAGAACATCACACCAGCGACACCACCCGCCACCAGGCCGGGCAGCCCGCCCACCAGGTTCTCCCGGACAAGGGCCAATGGATGGGCGCCGTGACGGCTTTGAATGCCGAACTCGTGAGCACGTCCCCGGAGGTAGAGTGACCAGTAAAGCACGGCGCAAGCGTGACCCAGCACCAGAAAGAGCACGGTGACAACCAGGAGGGGGTTGAGGACGAAGTATTGAAGCAGCGGAATCCTCCGCGCTCCCTGTGGGGCAAGGCCCATTCGATGCAGGAGATCAAGGACGTGTCCCACTTGACTTGAGTCAACCGTGTTGATCGTGTAGTTTCCGGGAGGTAGCGAGTCTTGCCCGATCCGTCTTGCGTATTGAAGGTTGCCGGCACCACGTGGTGCTGCTATCACCCCCTCCACCACGACCCCCCTCGGCAGAAGGGGGGTCGTGGTGGCCTTCGACCATCGGCGCTGCGAGTACGTGCCCTCAAAAAGGTACGCGCCACTCATGGCAGAGCGAGACTCTTCGGGGGTGGGCTGGGGGAACCACGAGAGCAAGCCGTCCGGATCGTAGACGAGCATTTCAGGGCGACCCTCTCCGTAAGAGGAGATGATCAGCGCAAGTGACCGGTCGCGGAGGTAAGCTTTGAGCTCCTCTTGAGCCGACATCGCATCGGCCGCCGCAACGATCTGCGGTCCCTCGAACATCTGAAGCACGGTGACCTCGCCTGGCATGTCGAAAGTCACTTCCCTGCGGGATTCCAGCACCCACTGTGCGGACCACACCATGAATGCCGTCAGGATGCCGAGGAAGAAGCTGCTAAGCGCAAGCCTGAAGTTCATCGACAGCCGCCGGTTCACCAGCACCTTGCCGCCCTCCCGGCCGGGAGACACCCGATCCCCGGCTGCAACTCATGCCGGACCTCAGAACCACAGGAAGCCCCAGAAGTACCTGGTGGTGTACCTGTCACCCCAGAGCGGAGAATCCCAGACCCAGTCCTGCCGCGACCGGATTGTGCTGTCCCTCGGTGACGTCGCCGCGGACGTCCAGAGACGGCCGGTATCGAGAGCAGGGCCGGCCTCGCGCATGAACCGGTGGTATCCTTGCCTTGCATGCCGACCATTGTCGTTGAACGATGCCTGGATCTGAACATAGCCGTTCCAAATCGCACCACTCCACGTCTGCCAAGCGACGGCATAGTTCATGCTGGATGCTTGGGCCGGGGTCGCCATGGGCAAGACGACCACAATCAGGACAACCGTCAACAGGACCTCCTTTCTTCCCACAATTTCCCTCACTTTGGATTGTACTGCCTCCCGCGTGATGAGGTCAAGAGACCGCAGTAACTCAGCTAAAATGTAGCCGAACGGGTACCGGCTCACTCACCCAGAAATGTTCCCGAGGGGATGTGCGTTGCGAATGTTCATGCCAAGCCGCCGTGGATACCTGAACCGGATGAGCCAGCGCTATCACTCA
>DOZU01000122.1 GCA_003517845.1 Clostridiales bacterium
CGCCGGCCTTCGCCTCGCCGGGAGGGTATCGACCTGTTGCGGGACGTCGCGGCCGCCAGCGAACCGGCCCCGCTTCCCCGCCGGCAGCCGCCGGCCCCGGCGCGTGCGCCGGACGAGCGACCGTTGCCCGAGTTGACCCTGCCGATACCGGAGCGGCTTCCGGAGAAGACGGTGGCCGCGGCCCGCGAGCCGCGGGCGGACGCGGGCGCCAACCGGGATGCCCGGGCGGCGGCCGCGCCCCTGCGCTTGCTGGGACCGGGGAGGATGGGGGTGGGCCTGGATATCGGGACCGCTCACATCAAGCTAGTCCAGGTGCGCGGCACCGGCCGGGGAGCGGTGGTCACCGCTTTCGGCGCCGCGCCGACGCCGCGGACGGCGGTGAGCGAGGGCGCGATCGCCAAGCCCGGCGAGGTTGCCGACGCTGTCCGCCGGCTGATGCGGGAGAGCGGGGTGCGCGGGCGGCGGGTGGTCACGGTCGTCGGCGGGCCCGGCGTCATCTTGCGACAAGTTGAGTTCCCGCGGATGAGCGAGCGGGAGCTGCGGGAGACGCTGCGATGGGAGGCGGAGCAGCACATCCCCATCCCTCCCGATGAGGCGATCAGCGACTTCAGTATCCTGGGCGATGCTCCCGCGGAAGCGTCGGCGGCCAGCCCGCCTCCGATGCGGGTGATGCTGGTCGGCACACAGCGTAAGCTGGTGCAGGGTTTGCTGGAGACGATGCGCGCGGCCTCCCTCTTCCCGGTCGCGATCGACATCGATGCGCTGGCGGTCAGCCGCGTGTTGGGGGCCAACGGCCACCATCCGAAACGGTCAGACGATTCGAGCGTGATGCTGGTCGACCTCGGCGCATCGGGGACCAAGCTCAGCGTGTTCCGGGAAGGCGTTCCCGCCTTCAACCGCACGGTCAACGTTGGCGGCAACGATTTCACCGCCGCCATCGCCGAGGGTCTCGGACAGGACATGGCCGCCGCCGAGGCGACCAAGCGGGAACTGGGCGTGTTGCCCGACACCGCCGCGGCGCGGTTCCTGCAGCCGCTGCTCGATGAACTCCTGCTCGAGATCCGGCGCTCCATCGAGTTCTACCTCGTGCGCCATGAGCGGGCGGAGATCCGGCACATCCACCTCGCCGGGGGCGGCGCGGGGCTCAAGGGATTGCCCGAGGCTTTGGCAGATTATCTGACGCTGGCCCTCGGCGTGCGCGGCGAAGAGCCGGAGTTGAAGGTTGCCCCGCTCGACCCCCTTCAAGAGCTGGAATTGCATCCGCGACTTGGCGACCGGCGCGACGCCTTCGGCCCCCAGTTTACCGGTGCGCTCGGGCTGGCACTGCGCGAGGGAGGGTAATCGGTGATGCGGGTCAACTTGCTGCCCGGATGGGTGAAACGGCAACGGGTCATCGACTGGCGCCTGGTGGCGCTGGCGGTGACGCTGGTCGCGGCCGCGGTGGTTGCCGGCTTCCAGTACTATCTCATCGCCCAGGAAATCGCGGCTGTGTACCGCGAGACCGGGCGGGTCCGTCACGAGCAAACCCTGCTCCGCCCGAAGCTCGAGCAGCGGGACGCCTTGATCGTCCAGCGCCAGGCGATGGAACAGAAGCGGGACTTCCTGGCCGGCGTGACCGCGCGGCGCTGGGCGCCGGTCTTGCGGGAACTGGCAGCCCTCACCCCGCCGAATCTGCAGCTAGCCCGGATCGAGTTCCTGAAGCCGGATGAACTGGTGCTGACCGGCTCGAGCGCTCACCTCGAACCGATCGCCCAGTTGATGGCGGGCATGGACCGCTCCCCTCTGCTGTCGCGCGCTCGGGCCCGGCACGCCCGGGATGTGGAAGGTTTGTACGATTTCGAGGTCCGGGTGCACATCCGATAGGAGGTGGCGGTCTTGCCCCGGCTCGACAGCCGCAGCCGCGCCATGCTGGTCGGCTTCGCCATACTGGCCCTGGGCGTCGGTTACTACCTGCTCGCTCATGAACCGGCCGTACGCCGGCTCGGGGAACTGCGGCAGGAACTCCACTACGAGGAAGGTCGACTGGCGCGTGATCGGGAGGCGGTCAGGGAGATTTCCCAGCTCGAAGCGGCCGTGGCCGAAATCGGGGCCCTGGCCGCCGAGTTGGAAAGACAAATCCCCGTGGCCCCCCGCGTCGCCGAACTCCTCCAGTACCTCGACCGCGCCCAGCGGCAGGCCGGGGTGCGCGTGATGGAACTGGACTTCGCCCCGGGAGAACCGGTCGAGCAGTACGTGCGCTATCCCATCCACTTCCAGGTCGAGGGGGCCTTCCCCGGCCAGGCCCGCTTTCTCGAGTCGGTCGAAGGGCAGGAGCGGCTGGTCCTGGTGGGCGGGCTGCGGGTGGAATCCTTGGAGGAACCGCCGCCGGGACGGGTGGTGGCCCACTATGTAGTGTACCTGTTCGTCGACGAGCGGACGGCGCCCACCGTGGAGGACCTCGAAGACCTGGTATTCGCCAGGCGGCCCGGGCGGGTCAACCCCTTCCTGCCGCCATCACCCTGAGATGGCCGTGGTCCCCGCGTATCTCGGCCTGCTCTACTTCGTCGCTCCGCTGTTGCGGGGAGCGATTGACCGCGGCCCGCTCACCGCCTTCTACGTGCTGGGAGCACTCGTAGCCTACGCCTGGTTGGGACGGGGCGGGCGGATGGCCGTCCGCCCGCTTGACCTGGCCGCAGCCGGCGTGCTCGGAGCAGGCGCGCTATCCGCCCTGTGGACGGTCTTCCCCGCCGGCACGGTAGAGGCCGCGCTCAACCTGCTCCTGTACTTCCTGGTGTATGCCCTGCTCGCCCACGCCCTCCCGGCGGCGGGGCGCCTCCGGGTGGCGGGATGGGCTGTGGCGGGAGGAGTGCTGGGGGCGACCATCGGCCTGGTGAGCTACTGGTTCAGTCCTGACTCCTTGCCCTTTCACCGGCCGGGGGGCACCTTCGAGTACCCGAACGCCTTCGCTCAGCATGTGCTCTTCCTCTACCTGGGGGCGGCGGGCGTGGCCGCCGGCAGCGGGCGGTGGCGGTGGATGGTGCCGGCCGGCGCCATCCTGTTCGGGTCCTGGCTGCTCACCCTGTCGCGGGGCTCCCAGTACACGCTGGTCCCGGGCCTGGTCGCGACTTGCCTGCTCTTGCCCCCGGCCATGCGGCGTCGCCTGGCCGGTTTCGTGGGGGTCACCGTCCTCGCCGGCCTCGTGCTGGCCGGGACCCTGCTCTTGGGCCAACCCGCCGCCCGCCGCGAGGAAGCGCTGGCTCTCGGCGTCGCCCGCCGCACACTGGATCACCTTCAGGCCTTCCGGGGGGAAGATCCGGCGGCCCCCGCCCCCGCCCGGGACTGGGTCGCCGTCCCCGGCGCTAGAGTGGTCGTGGCCTCCAGCGTGGCCGGCCGCTTCAGCTTCTGGGTCACCGCCGCGCGGATGATCGCCGCCCGGCCCTGGTTCGGCTTCGGGCTGGGGAGCTTCGCCCGGGTCTTCCCCGCTTACCAGGCCGATCCCGCCTTCTTCAGCGTCTCCGCCCACAACCATTACCTGCAGTGGTGGGCGGAGACGGGGCTGCCCGGGGTCGCCGCCTTCCTCATCCTGGGGGCGATAGTCCTCGTCGCATTGCGCCGGAGGATCGGCCGGGCGGACGGCCTGACGGCCGGCTCGGCAGGCGGCCTCCTGGCCCTGGCCTTGCACCTGGGAGTGGACGTCAACTGGGAGATCCCCGCCGTCATGCTGCTGTTCTGGGGTGCACTGGCCGTCATCCGGGGCCAGTCCGAGCCCCTGTCGTCCGGGCGCCCGCGACCCTGGATGCTGGCGGTAGCGGCGGTCCTCGCCTTGCTGAGCGGCCTGCCCTACCTGGCCTCGTTGCGACTGGAAGCGGGCCGCGCGGAACTGCAAGCAGGCGCCGTCTCGACCGCGCTCGTTCACTTCGAGGCGGCCGGCCGCCTGAATCCGCTGGATCCGGTGTCCCCTGCCTTCCAGGCCCACGCCCACCTGCTGGGGTGGCAGTCTGCGGGCGACCGGGGGCGACTCGACCGGGCGATCGAACTGTCGCGACAGGCGGTGCGACTGGATCCCCATAATCCGCCGGTGAGGAATCAACTCGGCCTGCTCTATGCCGAACGGGCCGAGGTGGCGGGGGGAGCCGGCGACTGGAGGCGCGCCCGGCAGGAACTGGTCCGGGCGGTGGAGCTATTTCCCTGGTGGGCCGAGTATCGGTACTACCTGGCTTCCCTGAAATGGCGCCAGGGCGACGCGCCGGGCGCACTCGCGGGACTTGAGTTCGTGCTGGACCGGGAAGTCGAGTTCCGCCGGCCGATTCATCCCGGGGCCCGGGCGCAGGCCGATATGCTGTTCGCCGACGTGCGGGTGCTGGCCGCCCTCGGCCGCCGGGCCGCCGGCGACCTGGAAGGCGCGCGCCGCCTCGCCGAGGAAGCGCTGCAACTCGTGCCTGGCCACGCGGATGCCGGGCGCCTGCTGCGGTTGTTGGCGGCCGACGAACCGCGGTAGGAGCGGGTTCCGAACCCGCCCCTACCGCCATCGCGAGAAAGCTGAGACTGCAGAAGCCCCATCTTCGTACGGATATGGTGAATTTCTTTTGACGTTGAGGAGGATTAACTGAGAAGAGGTCGAATTCCAACTGGTTTCTCCAAGATGCCAGAGGCGGGGAGGGAGGAGCATGCGCAGGTTGCTCGCCGGCGAGCGGGGCGCGGCCCTGATCGTCGCCCTGTTGGTGGCGGTGGTCGGCACGGTCGGTTTGGGCACGGCGGGCGCCCTGGCCCAGGGCACCGCCCGGTCGGCCAACCGGTGGCGGGAGGCCGGGTCCGCGCTGTACGTGGCGGAGTCAGGAGCCAATGAGGCCCTGTTCCGCCTCAAGTTCGATCCCGCCGGATTGCCCCTCCGGACCTATCCCGGCGATCCCCCATCCTTCACGGCCGGACCGGAACGCGTGGGCGCGGGCGCCAGCTATGATGTGTGGGTGTGGCCGGACGGCGCAAATCCCCTGGATCGGCAGGTGGTAGCCATCGGCCGGAGGGGCGGGGCGCGCCATCACCTGCAGATCGTCGCCTCGCCGCTGCAGGCCAACCCCTTCGCCGGGACCGGTAGCGGTCACCCGGTGGTCCTGGCTCCCGCCGGGATGCAGCCCACGGGCGTCCTGGAGCTGCGCGGGAACCAGACCCACTACCTGGGCAACGCCGACGGAACCCTCGCCGTGTACTGCTTCACGGCGATCATCGGCCGCAGCCAGGCTCGGCTGGTGCTGAGGGGACCCGTACACATCTATGTGGTGGGCGACCCGGGTCTCGACCCGGACATCGATATCGCCGGCGGCGCCCGACTCAACATCGTCGCGGATGGATCGGGGTGGGTTCCCGGCGACCCCCGTAACCTGGTGATCTGGGTGCCGGGCAATATCTCGATCCATATCGACCTCACCGGCAACACCGAGTTCTATGGCGGCATCTATGCGCCCCAGTCTCACCTCGAGATGAGCGGCACCGCCGACCTCGTCGGGGGTGTGGTGGTAGCTACCTCCAGCATCTCGGGTGGCGCCAACTTCGTCGCCGATCCCAGCATGGCGGATATTGGCTGGCCGGTCAACGCGCAGCTCGACTACCGGACTGGGGACTACCGATGAATGGCCATCCCCGATCAGGGGAGTGCAGTCCGTGAGCCCCCCCGGTCCCCACTGTGGCACCGCGGGGGCGCGAGGACGGCGGACCGCCTCCTCGGATGTAGGGGCGGGTTCGGAACCCGCCCCTACCGTGGTCCACCGTCAGGGTGTAGGAGGTGCGGGCATGCTCCGGCAATGGCGCGGGCTGCGGGATGACCGCGGGTCGGCCCTGATCATGGCGCTGCTGGTGGCGGTGGTGGGCACCATCTCCCTGGGGGCGGCCGGCGTACTGGCCCAGGGCGCCGTGCGCGAGGCCGACCGGGTGCGTGACGACGGTTCCGCCCTGTACGTGGCCGAGTCCGGGGTGAACGACGGGCTGCACCGCCTGAAGTTCCCGTCGCAACTGCTAGTTTTCCGGCAGTATCCCCAGGATCCCCCGTCTTTCAGTGGCGGCCCCGACCGCGTGGGGCCTGGAGGCAGGTATGATGTGTGGATCTGGCCCGATGCGGCCGACCCCTCCGCCAAGCACCTGGTGGCCGTGGGCACTATGGGGAAGGTCCGGCGGCTGGTCCGGGTACGAGCGGTCATCGCCCAGCCGGACCCGTTTTCCCCCGAGACCGGCGGACCGGAGTTGACGCCCCCCGAGCAAGCCGCCGTACCCGTGGTCCAGCGTCCCAACATCCCCTGCAGCGGTTTCTTGCGCCTCAGCGGCCGCGACGTGCTGACGCTGGGCAACGCCGACGGTACGCCCGCTCACTACTGCTATACCGGGATCCAGATTTCCGGACAGGCGGCGATCAACGTGTTGGGGCCGGTGCACATATGGGTGTCGGGCAGCATCCAGATATCGGGCACGGCCGACATCAACCCGGGCGGCGATCCGACCTGGCTCCTGGTCTGGGTGCCGGGTACCACGGAGATCAGCATCAACATGTCGGGTACCTGCTACTTTCGTGGCGGGATCTGGGCCCCCTATTCCACCCTCCGCATC
>DOZU01000090.1 GCA_003517845.1 Clostridiales bacterium
GCAGGACCGGGGAAGAGGTGTCGGAGATGCCCGGTGACCGCTTTTTCTCCCTGCAAGAGATATGCGTGCTCCTGAACATCGCTCCCCGGACCTTCCGGCAGCTATTCGAGGACTATGCCGACGTCCTGCAATGGCAACCCGCGGAGGGCGCCGACCTCGCCCAGGGGCTGCCGGCGTCCGCCTTCGACCGACTCCGCACCATCGTGGAACTGCGCGGCAAGGGAGAGGATGAAGCCGGCATCCGCAGGGCGCTCTCCAGTCAGCCCAGCCCGCCTCCCGGCGCCAGCCTGCGGTCGCTGCCCGCCGACGACCCGGACGTCGCGGAATCGGTGGTTGTGGCCCTGCTGCGCGACATCGGCGAGCAACTGCAAGCGGCCCGAGATCAGTGGGTTGAGGAGCGAGAGAAGATCCTCACTTCCCTCATACGCGTACAACAGGAACTACAAAGCCTGCGGTACGAAATCTCCAGCCAAAGTTCGCGGCGATCGCGCAAGCGGAAAGGGCTCTGGGGGCGCATAGCCGGCGACTGACCGCGCCCCAGCGCCGATTCGCAGGCAGCGGGCGTTTATCATGGTGCCTGCCAGCAGTACGCTAGCCATCAGGAGGACAGGACTTGCTGTATCACCTCACGACTTACGGCTGTCAGATGAACGCCCACGAAGCGGAGATCCTGGCCGGAGTGCTGGAGGATGCCGGTTGGACGCCAGCGCCCGGGCCGGATGAGGCCGACCTCGTGGTCCTGTTGACCTGCGGGGTGCGGGATACCGCCGAACAGCGCGCCCTGGGGAAGATGGGCGAGTTGAAACGGTGGAAGCTGGCCCGCCCGGGGAGGCTGCTGGCCGTCGGGGGGTGCGTGCCCCAGCAACCGGGAGCGGTCGAGCGTCTATCGGCCGCTTTCCCCCATGTGGACGTGGTGTTCGGCCCGCCCAATCTTCACCGCTTGCCGGCCTTGCTGGAGACCGCCCTGGCGACCGGACAGCCCGTGCTGGAGATCCTGGATGATTCGGGGGCGATTCCGGACGACCTGCCGGTCCGGCGAGAGGGGAAAGTGCGGGCCTGGGTCACCATCATCCACGGCTGCAACCACGGCTGCGCCTACTGCATCGTCCCCGCCGTCCGCGGCCGCGAACGGAGCCGGCAGCCCCGGACCATCCTGGACGAACTCAGCGGACTTGCCGGCGATGGATTCCGCGAAGCCGTGCTGCTCGGTCAGAACGTGAACAACTACGGCCGCGACCTGCCGGCGGAAGGCCGGCGGGTGGACTTCGGAGACCTCCTGGCGCAGGCAGACCAGGTGGAGGGACTGGCCAGAATCCGCTTCACCACCTCCCATCCCGCCAACTTCCGCCGGCGCTTTCTAGAGGTCATGGCCGGGGCCAGGCGGGTCTGCGAGCACCTGCACCTGCCGGCGCAGTCCGGATCGGATCGCGTGCTCCGGGCGATGGGGCGCGGCTACGACCGAGCCCAGTATCTCGAACTCCTGAAGCAGGTCCGGGAAGTGCTCCCCGGCGCCGGCGTGACCACCGATCTGATCGTCGGCTTTCCCGGCGAGACCGAGGAGGACTTCGAGGACACGCTATGCCTGGTGGAAGCAGCCAGATTCGACGGGGCGTTCACCTTCCTGTATTCGGAGCGCCGGGGAACCCGGGCGGCAGCCATGCCCGACCAGGTCCCGCCGGCCGTGCGGGGGGAACGGCTCGCCCGCCTGAACCGGCTGCAGAACCAGATCAGCCTCGAACTCAGCCAGTCGCTGGTCGGCAGCACTCAGGAAGTGCTGGTGGAGGGGCCGAGCGACCGGAACCCCGCCCGCTGGGCGGGCCGCACCCGGACCAACAAGCTCGTGACTTTCCCGGCCGGCGCCGCCCGCCCCGGCGACCTGATCGAGGTGAGGATCACCCTGGCCCGCACCTGGACCCTGGAGGGCGAGGCGGGGGGCAAGAGGTCTTGAGCGGCCGAGTTACCCCCATGCTCGCCCAGTATCGGGAGATCAAGTCCCGGCATCCGGACAAGATCCTGTTCTTCCGCCTCGGGGACTTCTATGAGATGTTCTTCGAGGACGCGGAGGTCGCCTCGCGCGAACTCGGGATCACCCTCACTTCCCGGGAGGCCGGCAAGGGTCAGCGACGCATGCCGATGGCCGGCATCCCTTACCACGCAGCCTCCGGTTACCTCGCGACCCTGCTGGACAAGGGCTACCGGGTGGCCATCTGCGAGCAGGTAGAAGACCCTCGCCAGGCTCGGGGCCTGGTACGGCGGGAGGTCGTCCGCGTGGTCACCCCGGGGACGGTGCTCGACCCGCGATCGCTTGAGGAGAAGAGCCACAATTACGTGGTCATGGTCGCCGAGTCGGATCGGCCAGCAGCGTACGGCCTGGCGGCCCTCGACTTCTCGACCGGAGAATTCTCGGCGTGCGAGTTCCGCGGCGATCGGCCGCGAGAGGCGTTGCTGGACGAGATCGCGCGGCTGGAGCCGGCGGAGATCCTGGTGGAAGACGGGGCCGGCCTGACCACCGCCCTCGGCACCGCCTACCCGGGTCGGGTGGTGGAAGCCCACCCGCCGGCCGGCGGCCCGGAGGCGGCGGCGGCACTGCTCCAGGAGCACTTCCGATGCTCTTCGCTCGAGGCGCTGGGCTGTCAGGACCGGCCGCTGGCGACCGCCGCGGCAGGTGTCCTGTTGGCCTATGTCCGAGAGAACAGCGCTTCGCGGGCGGGGCAGATCACGCGGCTGGCGATGCGATCGCACCTGGACCACCTCCTGGTCGATGCGACCACCTGCCGGCATCTCGAACTCGTACGTTCCTCCCGGGAGGGAGGCCGGCGCGGCAGCTTGATCCGGGTCCTCGACCGCACGGCTACGCCCGCCGGCGGGAGGCTCTTGCGCGCATGGCTCTTGCGTCCCTGCCGGTCGCTGGAGGAGATCGCCTGCCGCCACGAGGCCGTGGCCGAACTGGTCGACCGTCCCATCCTGCGCGGGAGGTTGCGCGAGTGCCTGCGCCGGATGCCCGATTACGAGCGGCTGGCCGGCCGGGCGGCGGTCGGCGAGGCCAACGCCCGGGACCTGCTCGCCCTGGGCACGGGACTGGGGCTGTTGCCGGAGCTCGCCGGGTTGCTTGCGGAAGCGAAGGCGTCCCGCCTGGTCGATCGGGGAAGGTCATTGCCGGACCTCGCCCGGTTCAGCCGCTCGATTCGGGCCACCCTGGTGGACTCGCCGCCGGCGGCGGTGAAAGAAGGAGGGATGATCCGCGAGGGATATGATCCCGAGGTAGATCGCCTTCGGGCCATCGCCGGCGGCGGCAAGGAGTGGGTGGTCGCTCTGGAGGCGCGCGAACGGGAGCGCACGGGGATCAGGTCGCTGAAGGTCGGGTTCAACCGGGTGTTCGGCTACTACCTCGAGGTCACCAGGACTAATCTCGAACACGTTCCGCCGGACTTCGAGCGACGGCAGACGCTGGCCGGGGCCGAACGGTTCGTCACGATGGAACTGAAGGAACGCGAGGCCATGATCCTCGGGGCGGAAGCGCACCTGGCCGATCGCGAATACGAACTTTTTGCGGCGCTCCGCGAGCGAACCGCCGCCGAGTGCGCTGCCATCCAGGCCGCCGCCGCCGCGGCGGCCGAGGCGGATGTGCTGGCTTGCCTGGCCGAAGTGGCGGCGGTCAACGGCTATGTGCGCCCGCAGATGGTCGACTCGCCCGGGGTGGAAATCCGCGAAGGCCGCCACCCGGTGGTGGAGCAGATCCTCCCCGGCGGGTTCGTGCCCAACGATGCCACCTTGAACGGCCGCGGCGAGCGCCTGGTCATCCTCACCGGGCCCAACATGGCGGGCAAGAGCACCTATTGCCGCATGGTCGCGCTGATCTGCCTCATGGCGCA
>DOZU01000121.1 GCA_003517845.1 Clostridiales bacterium
GATGTCCTTGCCCGCGGCGGTACTGATCATCCACGAGGAGACGCCGGACGCCGTGCAGGCGGCCCTCAAGTACCTGTTCATGACGGTGGCCGGCAGCCTCATGTTCTTCTTCTCCATGGTCGCCACCTTCGAGATGGCGGGCTCGGTTGCCCTGGGCGGCCGGGGCCTGATCTCCGAAGCTTCCCCGGTCGCCTTCCTGACCTTCGCCGGGTTCGTGATCGCCCTGGGGATGAAGGCCGGCATGGTGCCCCTGCATATGTGGCTGCCCGATGCCCATCCCGTGGCCCCTTCGCCCGCGAGCGCCCTGCTGTCCGGCATCATGATCAAGACCGGGGCATACGGGCTGTTACGGGTGATGTACGAGGTGTTCGGGCTGGAGTTCCTCCAGGCCACCGGCTGGAACAACGTGGTACTCGTGCTATCGGTGGTGACCATCCTGCTGGGGTCGTCGGTGGCCGTCACCCAGTATGACCTCAAGCGACGCCTGGCCTATTCCAGCATCGGGCAGATGGGGTGCATCCTCCTGGGCATGGGGCTCATGTCGGAACGAGCGCTCACGGGCGACGTGTTCTACTTCTTCGCCGACGCCGTGGCCAAGAGCTGCCTGTTTCTTTGCGCCGGCGTGATCCTCAAGACCACCGGCAAGCGCGATATCCGCCAGTTCGCGGGGCTCGGCCAACGCCTCCCGGTCACCATGGTCTGCTTCACCCTGGCCGCCCTCACCCTGATGGGCATCCCCCCGCTGAACGGGTTCGTCAGCAAGTGGCAGCTCAGCGTCGGCGCGTTCGATGCCGGCATGCCCGGCTATGCTCTGGCCCTGCTGGCCAGCAGCATGCTGAACGCCGTGTACTACTTGCCCATCGTGATGACGGCTTTCTTCGATCACCCGGCCCCGGCCGGAGTTGCGGCAGAGGCTGCACCGCTTGTCGGCGGAGCGGAGCGGGCGCGGCGCCGGCTGCCCGAAGCCAGCGCAACCATGCTGGTACCGATGCTGGTCCTGGCCCTGGGTTGCGCGGTGTTCGCCCTGTCCCCGGGGAGCTGGCCGCTGCGCCTGTCCGAAGCGGCGGCGCGAGTGCTATTCAGCAAGTGAGGGAGGAGGGCCGAGCCGCCCTTGGTTGATGTCATGACTGTCCTCAGCGGTCCGGTGGCGGCGGCCGCCCCGGCCGCCTACCGCGAGAGCATGTTGCCGTTCTGGGTGGTGATGGCGGTCCTGGCCACCGTCCCCCTGGTCGGCCTGGCCGGCCTGATCCCGGGCCGGTTCCGGGCAATCGAAGCGGCCGGCGTTGGGGCCAGCGTCCTGGCTCTGGTCCTCGTGGGTTGGCTCTGGTCTTTGACGGCAAACGGCCCGCTGCTGGCCAGGATCCCCGGCGTCCTGGGGCACGGTATCGCCTTCTCGGCCGGCCGCCAGGGGCTATTCTTCGCGCTGGTGACCGCGGGCGTGTGGGTGGCCGCCTCGCTCCTCGCCGTGGACTATCTGGCCCCCGGCACTTCCCGCATGCGCTACCATGTGTTTTCAGCTTTCTGCCTGGCTTGCGCGGTGGCTCGCTATTTGTCGGCCGACCTCTTCACGCTATTCCTCTTCTTTGAGATGCTGTCGCTCGGATTCTACGTCCTGGTGATTCACGACCAGACGCCCGAGGCCCTGGCCGCCGGCCGCACCTACCTGTTCCTCAGCATTCTAGGCGGGCTGAGCATCCTGGCCGGCATGGGCGTGCTGGTCGCGGCTACCCAGGGGACGGTCCTCAAGCCCGATCCGGCCCTGCACTCCTTGCCCGGCCTGATCACGGTAGCGGCCATGTACTTCGGATTCGCCATGAAGGCGGGACTTGTCCCCGCCCACTTCTGGGTGCCCCAGGCGCTCCCGGCGGCGCCGGCGCCAGCGGCCCTGCTCATCGGAGCGGTGATCATCAAGACGGGCGCATACGGCGTCCTGCGCACCCTCAACCTCCTGGCCCCGGCCGGGGCTGCAGCCGACTGGACGCCGGCGGTGACCGCCGGACGGATCCTGCTGCCGGTGGCGCTCGGCACCATGTTGCTGGGCGGTTTTCTGGCGATCTTCCCCGCCAACGCCAAGCGGGTGATCGCCTACAGTTCGGTGAGTCAGATGGGGCAGCTCGGTGTGGGGTTGGCGCTCGCCTTCGTGCTGGCCGAGGGGGGGGCGCTCGGCCTCGCCGGGATGGCCCTCCACGTAATCAACCATGCGCTAGCCGGCGGCGCCCTGCTCCTGCTGCTCGGGATGGTCGCGCTGAAGGCCGGGGACTCCGACCTGGCTTCGCTTAAAGGGATAGGGCGCCAGCCGCCCCTGTTGGCGCTGGCGTTCCTCCTGGCGATCGCGGGGATTGCCGGGCTTCCCGGATTTCCGGGTTACGCGAGTCGGGCCATGATCCTTGAGGGACTGCGGGCGGCCGCCGGGCGCGGCTTTCCCGAACTCGGCGCGCTCGAAGTCGCCTACCACTTGGGTTCAGCCCTGGTGGTCGCCTACGCCGCCAGGCTGGGCTGGGAGTTGCTGGGCTCGCGGCGGGCCGACCGGCCGGTCACGCTGACGGCCCGGGACTCGGCCTTGGTCGCAGCCTTTGCCATCCTCCTCGTCCTGACGGGGATTCGGCCCACCCTATGGTTGCGGCTGCTCGTAGCACCGTTCCTCGAAGCGTTCGGCTATTCATCCGAAACTGCCTTGGCCCAGGTCGGGTTCGATTTCTTGGCCCCTTTACCGCTGCTGGCGACTGCCCTGACCACGGGCGTGGGGCTGGTCCTCTTCGCGTACCTGCGCCGCCGGGATTTCGTGCTGCCTTTCCGACTTCCCCGCTGGTCGATGGAGTCACTGGTCGACGGGATCGTTTTCTGGGGGGTCAAGGCCTGTCGCCTGGCCGCTTCCGTGGACAGCACCCTCGATCCGGCCCGGGCGGTGCCCTATGGGCAAGGGGCGGCCCGGGCGGTCGCCGCGCTCGACAAGTCGCTTGACCCGGCCCGGGCTGTACCGTTGGGCAAGGACACGGCCATGTTCGCCGCCATGGTCGAGCGCACCCTCGACCCCGAAGCGCTCGCCAGACTGGCAGGCACGGCGGCCAATCTTGCCACGGCGGCCGACGGGGCGATGGACCCGGCCAGGGCGCTGGCGGGCGGGCGTCGCGCCCAGGGATGGCTCAGCCGCGCCCGCGCCGCAGGGCTCCGCTCCCTGTCCGGTGCGCTGGCGGCCGAGCGCCTCCGAGCCCGCCTTTCGGGCGCCTTGGCCGGGAGGGACCGGGAGACTGCTGACCGTGACTGCCCACCGCGCCGGACGATCATGAACATCGACG
>DOZU01000151.1 GCA_003517845.1 Clostridiales bacterium
TAACGCCCACGGAGGTGTAGGTGTGGGCGCTTCATATCGACAGCTGGCGTCGGGGCTGGCTTTCCTGCTGGCCCTCGTGATTTCCGCGGGACCGTTGATGGCCCGACCGGCAACCGGTCCCGCCGTCCGTTCGCCGTCGGCGCTGCTCATGGAGGTCGGGAGCGGGGAAGTGCTGTGGGCGAAAGGTGCCGATACCCGCGTTGCTCCCGCCAGCATCACCAAACTCATGACCCTGCTATTGGCTTACGAGGCGCTGGCCGCCGGTGCCGCCCGGTTGGACGACCGAGTGGTGGCATCCGAGGCGGCTGCCGGCCTTGGCGGCACTCAGATCTGGCTGCATTCGGGCGAGCGGATGCCGCTGGGCGATGTCCTGCGGGCCGTCGCCGTGGGCTCGGCAAACGACGCGGCGGCGGCGCTGGCCGAGCATCTGGCGGGATCCGAAGCCGAATTTGTGGCGCGGATGAATGAGCGAGCGAGCGACCTCGGCATGGTGGCAACGCGTTTCCAGAACAGCCATGGACTGGATCATCCCGGCCACTACACATCGTCGGCCGACGTCGCCCGGCTATCCCGGGAACTCGTACTCCGATTCCCCGCGGTCCTTGAGCTGACAGCGCAGTATCTCGCGTATGTCCGGGAGGAGCTTGGGGCGGGGGGCCGCACCGAGATCCTCAACCGGAACCGCCTGGTCCGATTCTATCCCGGAGCGGACGGCCTCAAGACCGGGTGGACAAAGAGCGCCGGATACTGCGTCGCCGCTACCGCAGTACGCGAAGGCACTCGTTTCCTGGCAGTAGTGATGGGGTCCGCATCCCGGACGGAGCGGGATGCCGACGCCCGCACGCTCCTCAGCCATGGGTTCAGCAATTTCGTGGCGGTTCGAGGGGCGGCAGCCGGCGAGGTCGTGAGCGCGCTGCCGATCACGCGTGGTCAGGTCGCACGCATTGATGTCCTGGCGGGAGGCGATCTCGGAGTGGTCGTCCCGCGCGGCAAGGAGCGGGGGGTGGAGCGAGTGGTGCTCCTTCCCGAGCGACTGGCGGCACCGGTGGCGGCCGGGGCCCCGGTAGGCGAGATAGCCCTGTTCCTCGACGGGCAGGAACTCGGCCGCGTGCCCCTGATAGCCGCGATTGGCGTCGAACCCTTGAGTTGGCCCTCCATGGTCTGGCGACTCATTCTCCTGCTCTTTCCCTCGTCATAGGCAGGGGTGACCCGGCCGCCCCCGAACTCCATCACCATGTCGGGGGTGGCGAGCCACGGTCGGACACCACATCCTGGGGGACGTAGTAATCCTGCAACCTCAGGGCGATCTGGACCTGAAACTGGCGGAGGAACTGCGGCGTGCGGGCGAGAATCTCCTCGGACGCGGCGGGCGTCATTCGCTGGTCCTGGACATGCGGCGAGTGGATTTCATCGATAGCTCAGGTCTCAGCGCCATCCTGGGCCGCTATCGTCGGGTCCTCGAGTTGCAGGGGCGGATGGCGGTGAGTGGGGCTACCCCCCGGGTGGCATCGCTCCTCGAGTTGGCAGGGGTCACGGGGCTCATCCCCCTGCACGCCTCATTGGCCGACGCCTTGGCCGCGGTAAAGGAGCGGGTCGAGGGTGGGCGGGGAACCTCGCGAGAACATACTCCGACTTGAGTTCTTGAACCTGCCGGCCAATATCGGCGTGGCCCGCAATGCCATCGGGACGTTTGCGGTCCAGCTCCCTTTCACCTTGAATGAGATCGACGAGATTCGACTTGCCGTCTCCGAGGCGGTCACCAACGCGGTCGTCCACGCCTACCCGGGAGACAGCGGCTGGGTGCGGGTCACGGCCGCGTTTGCCGATGGCGCGCTGGAGTTGATGGTGGACGATGACGGGCGCGGCATCGCCGACCCTGCAGCGGCACGGGCTGCCACTTGCACTACCGATCCGGAACGCATGGGTCTCGGGTTTTCCTTCATGGATTCCTTCATGGACCAGGTCGAGGTGCGGCCGGGGCCTTCGGGTCGGGGGACGCGCGTCCGCATGTGCAAGCGCCCCACCCGGAAGGACGCCGAGCAGGTCGGCGACGGAGACGGACCGGCTTGAGGAGGAGATGGCTTGAGCGGCGACCCCGGGGCTGGAGATCGGGGCGTCGAGGAGCACATCGGGCTGGTATGGTCGATCGTCAACCGGTTTCGAGGCCGCGGTGAAGACCTGGAAGAGCTGTTCCAGGTGGGGTGTGTCGGCCTGCTGAAGGCAGCCCATCGCTTCGATCCGAGTTATGGCACCCAGTTCAGCACTTACGCCGTCCCGATGGTGCTGGGAGAGATCCGGCGGTTCCTCCGCGATGCGGGACCGGTGCGGGTTGGGCGGCGCCTGCAAGAGGTGGCGGGGCGGGCGGCGCAGGCTCGCGCGACGCTGGTTGCCCGGGCCGGAAGGGAGCCGAGTCTCGCGGAAATCGCAAGTGAGGCCGGGCTCAGTCCTGCCGAGTTGGCCGAGGCCCGGGAAGCGACCCGGCCGGTGTTGAACCTGACCGCGCCGGCAAGCGATGAAGATGGCGCAGCGCTGTGGCTCGATCGGGTTGCCATGAATTCGGGCGTGGACCCGGCGGACAGCATCGCCCTCCGCCAAGCCCTGACTCGGCTGCCCTCCCGCCTGAGACGCATTGTCGAACTGCGCTTCTTCTTCGATTGCTCCCAGGCGGCCGTCGCCCGGCGGCTGCGCCTCTCTCAGAGCCAGGTGTCGCGGCTTGAGCGGCAGGCACTCCTGGCGCTCAGGCGGGGACTCGAGTCCTGATCGCGCCGGCCGGTCTCGTAGCATACCCCCGAAGTCCTCGGGCACAATACCGAGGTGGAGGGCGAGCGATGACCGGTGACTCCAGGGAGGCGCAACTACGGCGTCTGACACGGTTGGCCGAACAGGGTCGAGCTTGCGAGGTGCGCGCGGAACTCGGATGGGAGTTGCATGCCCTGTATATCCGGGGAGAAGTCCAAGGACAGCGACTGCCCCTGTGGGGCGGCGAGCGGATACGATTGCCGGAGGTGGCGCGGGAAGATGAGCGTGGTGAAGGTCCTGGAACTGGTAGGGGAGTCTCCGGAGAGTTGGCAGGCGGCAGCCTCCAGCGCGGTCGCGGAAGCCGCACGGACGCTTGATTCCATAACCGGAATCGAGGTGTGCAACTGGACCGCCGCCGTGGACGCGGGCCGGATCGTCCAGTACAAGGCCAACGTGAAAGTGGCTTTCGTAGTCGATGCTTCGCGCCGGGAGGCGTGATGGGAGTTCCGGGGTCGGACACGAGGGAGTTGATCCGGCGGCACCTCCCCGCCCGACCGGTGCTGGGCAATGCCGTGCGTGCGTTACTCGTGGGCGGGTCGATATCGGCGGTAGGCCAGGTAATGCTGAGTTTCTTCGAAAACCGCGGGCTTCCCCGGGCTGAAGCCGGTTCGGCCGCCGCGGCTTCGATGATCTTCCTCGGGTCGCTCCTGACCGGTCTTGGCGTGTACGATCGGCTGGGGCGCCAGGGCGGCATGGGCGCCTTCCTCCCGATCACCGGGTTCGCCAATGCCGTCACCGCGCCGGCCATGGAGTTCAAGCGGGAGGGTTTCGTACTCGGCGTGGGCGCCCGTCTGTTCACGGTGGCCGGGCCGGTCATCGTGTATGCGCTGGCCTCATCCTTGCTGGTCGGCATAGTCCTCTGGATGATGGGGATGACGGAGCCAACCGTCCGGGGGATATGAGGATGGCGGGCACGCTTGCCGCTGCACCCAGCCTCCGGCTGGGGAAGCAGACAGTCAGGTTCGATCTCGCCCCGGCCACCGTGGCGGCCGCGGCGATCGTGGGTCCCCGGGAAGGCAAGGGGCCGCTGGGCGACTACTTCGACGTGGTCA
>DOZU01000243.1 GCA_003517845.1 Clostridiales bacterium
TCCTGGAACATGTCGAAGGCTTCTCGCTTGTACTCGATCAACGGGTCTTGCTGGCCGTACGCGCGGAGCCCCACTCCTTCCCGCAGATCGTCCATGGCATCGAGGTGGGCCATCCATTTCTGATCGACCACCCGTAGCATGACGGCCCTCTCCAGCTCGCGCATCAGTTCCGCGCCCAGCGTTTCCTCGCGGCGCCGGTAGAGCTGGTCGGCCAGCACGATGAGTTTCTCCTGCACTCCTTCCCGGTCCAGCGCGGCAAAGTCCGCGGGCTGCCACGGCGGGTCGGCGGGGAAGAAGGGGTCCGCGTACTCGAGGAGGCCGGCGAAGTCCCATTCCTCGGGGTGGGCCTTCTTCGGGCAATACAGATCGAGCATGCGCCCGATCAGGTCGTGGATGAGCTTCTGTACCGCGTCCCGGAGATCGCCGCCTCGCAGCACGTGGCGGCGTTGCTCGTAGATGACCTCGCGCTGCTTGTTCATCACGTCATCGTACTCGAGAACGTGACGGCGGGCGCTGAAGTTGCGGGCCTCCACCTTCTTCTGGGCATTCTCGATCGCCCGGCTGATGAGGTTGTGCTCAATGGGCTGATCTTCTTCGAGACCCAGTCGATCGAGCAGCCCCGTGATGTTCTCGGAACCGAAAAGCCGCATCAAGTCATCTTCGAGGGAGATGTAGAAGCGTGATGATCCCGGATCGCCCTGGCGGCCGGCCCGTCCCCTCAGCTGGTTGTCGATGCGTCGCGCCTCGTGCCGTTCCGTGCCGATAATGTGCAGGCCGCCCCAGTCCACCACTTGCTGGTGCTCCCGAGCGGTTTCGGCCCTGAGTTCCCCCAGGATCTCCCGGTAACGGGAGCGGGCGGCCTGGGTCTCCGGGTCGGGGGAATCGCCAGGCTCTGCCACCGCTTGGGCCACCAGGGCCGGGGAAGTCCCTTCCGCCCGCAAGCGTTGCCTCGCGCGATACTCGGGGTTCCCCCCCAGCATGATGTCGGTGCCGCGCCCGGCCATGTTGGTGGCGATGGTGACCCCGTGCCCGCGTCCGGCCTGGGCGATGATCTCCGCCTCGCGATCATGATGTTTGGCGTTCAGCACCTGGTGGGGGATGCCGCGGCGGCGCAAGACGTCGCTCAGGTGCTCCGACTTTTCGATGGAGATAGTACCCAGCAATACCGGCTGGCCCCGATGATGGCACTCGGCCACCTCTTCCGCCACCGCATTGAACTTGCCCCGCTCGTTGCGGTAGACGACGTCGGCGTGGTCCATCCGGATCATCGGCTCGTTGGTCGGGATGACGACCACGTCCATCCCATAGATCCGGCGGAATTCCTCTTCTTCCGTGGCCGCGGTCCCCGTCATCCCGGCGAGCTTGCGATACATCCGGAAGTAGTTTTGCAGGGTTATGGTGGCCAGCGTCTGGCTCTCCCGGCGCACCTTGACTCCTTCCTTGGCCTCGATCGCCTGGTGCAGGCCGTCGGAATAGCGGCGGCCTAACATCAGCCGGCCGGTGAAGTCGTCCACGATGACGATCTCGCCGTCCTTGACCACGTACTGATGGTCGCGTTTCATGAGGACGTGAGCCTTCAAGGCGTTATACAGGTAGCGAGACAAATCCATGGTCTCGTGGTCGAAAAGGCTGGGCACGCCCAGCAGTTTCTCCACCTTGGCCACCCCGGCCTCGGTGGGGGCGACGCTGTGGGCCTTCTCTTCCACCGTGTAGTCTTCGCCGTCCCGCAGCCGGGGAACGATCCTGGAAAAACGTTGATAGAACTCGGTGGACTGCTCGGCCGCACCGGAGATGATCAACGGGGTACGGGCCTCATCGATCAGGATGCTGTCGACCTCGTCGACGATGGCGAACTCGAGCGACTCCTGGACCATATCGTCGCGATGGGCGACCATGTTGTCCCGCAGATAGTCGAAGCCAAACTCGTTGTTGGTGCCGTAGACGATGTCGGCGCGGTATGCTGCCTGGCGATCGGCGTAGCTGAGACCATGGATGATGAGCCCGACCGACAGGCCGAGATGGCGATAAATCTGGCCCATCCATTCCGCATCGCGCCGCGCCAAATAGTCATTGACCGTGACCACATGGACGCCCCGGCCGCCCAAAGCATTCAGGTAGGCCGGCATGGTGGCGGCCAGGGTCTTGCCTTCGCCCGTCTTCATCTCGGCGATGTTCCCCTGGTGTAGCACGATGCCGCCGAGTACCTGTACGTCGAAGTGCCGCTGGCCCAGCATCCGGATCGACGCCTCGCGCACGGCGGCGAACGCATCGGGGAGCAGGGAGTCCACCGACTCGCCCTGTTCCGCTCGGCGACGCAGGTCCCCGGTCACCGCCCGCAGCTCTTCGTCCGACCTGGCGCGGAAAGCCGGTTCCCGCTCGTTGACCGCCTGCACCAGCGGGGTAACCCGCTTCAGCACGCGCGCATTGTAGTCGCCCAAGACCATCCGCGACAGCGTCTTCAACATAACCGGATTCTAACACGTCTGCCCAGGTGCTTCAATCCGTGGCTTATGTCAACCCGCCGGGGACCGTGTCGTTGGCTTGACCTTGCCCAACATCAAGCTCTGCACCAGGAGGAAAGAGCCCAGCATCAGCAGCCCGTCGCCCGGGCTGAAAACTGTGGGCCGCGGGAGAGGCGCGGGCAGTACGAAGATGTCGGCCAGGAAGGGGAGTCGGCTCGCTTCGGTGAGCAACTCGTGGGTGAGCAGCGCCCCGGCGGCCAGGGGTTCGAGCAGGTGGCCCAGGTCTGCCCGCCCCATGGCCGCGGCGCACACCGGCATCTTCATCCCGTTGGCGGCGATGACCGCGAAATTGAGCGCGGCTCCACCGCCCATCCAGGGTATCCCGGGCAGCCGCCGGTTGGCCAGGATAGCGCCCAGCAGCAAGAGATAGGAGGCGACGAAGATCGCTCCTGCCCCGGCCGTCACCGCCGGCAGCCGGGCGGTCGCCGGGATGTGCAGCGACACTCGCAGGAGCAGGGCGAGGAAGATCACCGGCACCAGCCGCAGGGGGGCGTCGGCCAGCCGCCCCAGTCGCCCTCCCCGCAGCAGGGCAACCGCCACCGAAAGGAGCACGGAGTATATGAGCACGGCGCTAACTCCCCCCTTTCCCCGACAGGTCCAATCGGGGGACCGCCTCGAGGAAGGCCGTCACCGCCGCCGCGTCAAACTGCCGCCCCGCCTCTTCCGACAGCACGGCGAGGGCCGACGCTACGTCCATGGCCGGCCGGTAGGGGCGGGCGGAAGTCATGGCGTCGAAGGCGTCGGCCACGGCGATGATACGGGAGCCGACCGGGATGACTTCACCCTGCAACCCCTCCGGATAGCCGGTGCCGTCCCAGCGTTCATGATGGTAGAGGATCCATTCCGCCTCTTGCGCGAGCGAGCCGGCCGAACCCACGATTTCCGCCCCGATGGTGGAATGCGATTTTTGTTCCTCGTACTCCTCCGCGGTCAGCTTCGCCGGCTTTTTCAGGATTGCGTCGGTGATGCTGATCTTGCCGATATCGTGGAGCACGCAGGCATACCTGAGCCGTTCGATCCTCTCTTCGGGCCAGCTCAGGCCGCGGGCGATCGCCTCGGCATAGGCGGCGGTACGGCTGGAATGGCCTCGGGTGTAAGGGTCCTTGGCCTCGATGGCCGCCATCAGCCCGCTCATCGTGGAGAGGAAGATCGCGCGTAGGTCCACGTACTGCTGCAGGGCGTAGCGGATGAGCAGCAGCGGCACCGCCACCAGGAAGGCTCCGGCCATCCCCGCCGCCCGGTAGGCGATGACGAAGAGCACCCCGAGACTGGTCAAGGTGACTAGCTGGAGGGCCACGTGTCGCAAATTACGGGCCACCGTGGTCCGCCAGGGCAAACCCTGCAGCAGGCGCAAGGCAGCCGCCACCGCCAGCAGGTTGATCCCGAGATAGGCGACGGAGGCGGCGGCGGCGGGGAGGAGTCCGGGGCCGTCCGCGGCCGTGCCGACCCGGCCGCCCAGGGCCCCGAACAGCCAGCCGGCCCCCCCGGCCGCCAGCGCCAGCTGCCCCCGGTTGAACAGCACCACCTTGAGGGCCACTTGCCCCCGTAAGTCCCGCAGTCGCCAGGTGGCCAGGCCAGCCAGCCAGGCCGACGCCGGCCCGAACAGCATCACCGCGGCGATGATGGGGGCCATGC